>JAZQGM010000001.1:0-14160 GCA_045540075.1 Acetatifactor sp.
TCCATCCTATCCGCTTCCATACCATCCGCCTTCTCAGCCAACTCTTCCAACAACAATACCCTAGAACCATCCCCCTCTTCAGCCAAAGTCACATTTGCCCTCTCTGTGACTTCATGCTCATCACCCATATCGAATCCACACCCAGTCACCCACAAACTCACCCCAATAATCAAACCAAGTCCTAACCAGCCCCTTTTCACACCCATCCCATCCTTCCTCACATCTTATCCATCCAAACAAGTTCTTCTTTCCTGAATTCAAAAACTAGCCAAGAACCAGCCGCAGGTGCCGCAGGCACCCAGGGCAGGAGGGCGTATTTTTCTCCTTCTATCCTGTGGAGGGAAGACCCCTGGTTCGCATCGCCCCCGCTTACGGGCGATGTGAACCGCTCTTTGGGGGCTTACCGGAACGCCCAGGATAACAGGAGAAAAATACGCCCTCCTGCCCTGGGTGCCTGCGGCACTCTGCGGCGTGCCTTGGCTAATTCCTACTGAATTCTGACAACACCAACCCCTTGTTTCGGTCCAAGGTCATCCCCACGCTCCAGGAGTTGACAAACAAGAGCAACGGATTCCCTTTCATATCCTTCACTTTCTTCATATCCGAGGTCCCCACCAGTTTCTCAATATTGACCTCTTCCTTATTTTCAATCCAGCGAATATGTTCATAAGGCAGATTCTCCAGCCTGATCTCCACATTATACTCATTCTCCAGACGATACTTCAACACATCAAACTGCAGCACGCCCACAACACCCACGATAATCTCCTCCAGCCCGGTATTAAACTCCTGGAATATCTGGATGGCACCTTCCTGGGCAATCTGTTCGATTCCTTTTACAAACTGCTTTCTCTTCATGGTATCCACTTGTCGCACTCTTGCGAAATGTTCCGGTGCAAAGGTAGGAATCCCTTCATAGCAAAACTTCTCTTTGGGCATACAGATGGTATCGCCAATAGAAAAGATACCGGGATCAAACACACCAATGATATCACCGGCATAAGCCTCACTCAGAATCTTCCTCTCATCCGCCATAATCTGCTGGGGTTGGGACAGTCTCATCACCTTACCGCCCTGCACATGGCGCACTTCCATACTGGCATCAAACTTACCGGAACAGATTCTCATAAAAGCGATTCGGTCGCGGTGCGCCTTGTTCATATTAGCCTGAATCTTAAATACAAAGGCACTGAACTCCTTCTCCATAGGATCTACCAGACCGATGTCAGCCCTTCTGGGAAGAGGTGTGGTGGCCATGTCAAGGAAATGCTTCAAGAATATCTCCACGCCAAAATTGGTCAGGGCAGAACCGAAGAATACCGGCGTCAGGTCCCCCTTACGCACCTCTTCCAGGTCAAATTCTGCACTGGCCCCGTCCAAAAGTTCCACTTCTTCCAACAGCTTGTCCGCTGCTTCATCCCCAAGCATTTCTCTTAAATGAGCCTCATTCTCTACAGGGATTTCCTCGCTGTGTCCTTCTTTGGTACCTTTCTCTGTATCTGAGAAAGTAACCACACACTTCTTATTCCTGTCATAGACGCCCTTAAAGCTCTTACCTGAACCAATAGGCCAGTTCACAGGACAAGTAGCGATACCCAGCTCCTTCTCGATCTCATCTAACAGATCAAAGGTATCGTTGGCATCACGGTCCAATTTATTGATAAAAGTAAAAATAGGAATCTTACGCATGACGCAGACCTTAAACAACTTTCTGGTCTGAGCCTCTACGCCCTTAGAAGCATCAATGACCATGACTGCGGAATCTGCCGCCATCAGGGTACGATAAGTATCCTCCGAGAAATCCTGATGTCCAGGAGTATCCAGTATATTGATGCAATAACCGTCATATTCAAACTGCAATACGGAAGAGGTGACGGAAATACCTCTCTCCTTCTCGATTTCCATCCAGTCAGATACCGCATGGCGTGCAGTAGCCTTACCCTTTACGCTTCCGGCCAGATTGATAGCTCCTCCGTACAGCAGAAACTTCTCTGTCAAAGTAGTTTTACCCGCATCCGGGTGGGATATGATCGCAAATGTTCTGCGTCTCTTAATCTCTTGTGTATAATCAGACACTTTTATTTCCTCCGATTTCGTTTATCATTCTACGGGCAGCATGCCCTCTGCCTCAAACTGCGGCTCGATCGCAAAATATTGTAACACAGTTGCCCCTATATCTGCAAATGTTTTTCGCGTTCCCAGGTTTTTTGGCGTAATTTTGTCACCATACATTAAAAATGGTGTGTATTCTCTGGTGTGATCTGTGGTCGCTGTATAGCCGGGATCGCAGCCATGATCCGCAGTGATCATGAGAATATCATCAGGTCTTAGCTTCTTAAGGATCAGTGGCAGCTTCTCATCAAAGTAGGTCAGGGCTTTTGCATAGCCGTCGATATCATTGCGGTGCCCATAAAGGGAATCATAATCCACCAGATTGACAAAGCACAACCCTTCAAAATCCCGATCCAGATACTCCAGTGTCTTGTCGATACCATCTGCGTTACCGGAAGTGTACGTTGACTCTGTGATACCTTTGCCCACAAAAATATCCTTGATCTTGCCCACTGCGATCACATCCTTGCCAGCACTCTTAAGCTGATCCAACATGGTCACAGAAGGTGGCTCTAAAGAGTAATCATGACGCCTAGTGGTTCTGGTATAATTACTCTTCTCCCCAATAAAAGGACGGGCTATCACTCTGCCAACACCATGCTTACCTTGAAGCATCTTCCTTGCAATTTTGCAATATTCATAAAGTGTTTCCACCGGTACTACCTCTTCATGTGCAGCGATCTGAAACACGCTGTCTGCAGAGGTATACACGATCAAGTCTCCACTGGCCACATGCTGCTCCCCATAATCCTTGATCACCTCTGTCCCGGAATAAGGCTTGTTACATAATACCCCTCTTCCGGTTCTCTTCTGAAACTCCTCGATCACTTCCTCCGGGAACCCTTCCGGGTATGTGGGAAGCGGCTTGGGAGAATAGATGCCTGCGATTTCCCAGTGGCCTATGATGGTATCCTTACCCTTGGAGCGTTCTGCCATACGTGCAAAGGCAGCCTGTGGCTTAGCCTCTTTCTCTCCCACCGTCACACCATCGATATGGAAAAGTCCTAAATCTGCCATATGATCCATTTTAAAATAAGGGCTGGAAGAAACGCTTCGCAGTGTGTTCACATCCACATCACCATACAGAGGCGCATCTTCCATACCACCGATTCCAAAACTATCCAGTACAATCAGAAAAATTCTTCTCATGCTGTCTTGTTCCTTTCGTACCATTCTGTAAACAGTATACCATGATTGCTTTGCAATCACGGTATAGATGGCCATTCGGCCTCTCCCTGCCTGCAATAAGGTCAGTATACCATATTTTTACACTATACACAACCAGTTCAGCCAACATCTTCTATGTGAAACATGATACCCGCCGCCAAAGGTCACTGTACCACAGTACTGATAATGATATTCTGAGGATCCATTTCTGTCTTGCGTTTCACAATATCCTCGATCTGTGCCCGCATCACATCATCTAACTGCGCCTCATTCACTACCACATCCACCATATCCCCATTGATGCTGACTACCACATCCTGAAATCCTTTTGCTTCCAGCAAAATCTCCGCAGCTGATTCTTTCTCCGCGATCTGTGTCATCTCCACCATACTGTTGACTGCATCCTGCTTCTGGTCTTCCGACAACCCGGAACTGTTAATGATCTCCAAAAGCGTCTCTTTATTCTTGGCTCTGGTCTGCTCTTTTAACAGTTTTGCTTCTGACAGTATGGTAACTCCCGTAGCAGAAGTAAATACCGCTTCTCCCGGAATCTCATTTTCTTTTGGCTGCACCTCGGCCACCTGCATACCCTGATCAAGATAATCATCCACAATAATATCCACATCAGAATCCAGGCTGGGAATGTCAGTAAGGGATACATTCAACAGATCCTCTTCAGACAATTCCAATGTACCATCCAGCTGATAAGAATCTTCCAAATTACCTGCTATCAGGTTCTCTGTGATCACACCTTTGGAATCCACCGGACTTAATTGTCCATCCTCTACCGTCAGATATTCTTCTTCCAGATTGGTCCCCGCAAACTGCAGATACCCTGCTATTGCTATCATGATAGCCAGTGCGGTAATCATAAGTTGATTTTTTTTAAATAAGCTCTTCACCACATTCTCCCTTATTTTTTACTTATGTTACTACTTCATTGTATGTCTCTGCTTACAAATATATGCGCTGTTCTTTTAGAAAATTGTGACACCCAAGTACGCAATATGCCTAAGAGGATTTCATTCGGATCACCTTGATCTTATGGGCGGCCAGGTCAAACAACGCCTGAATGGCTTCTGTGATGTTCTTCGTCACTTCACCGGTTCCTGCCCCCTGTGCTGCCACTAATACTCCCTCTACCTTGGGCGTCAATGTCTTCACTACGTAAGGTTCACTGTTAGAGCCTTCACCGTGATAAACTGTGGTCTCGCCACTGTCTGTCTGATAAATGGTACGTGTGCCGCCCTCACCGTCACTTTCCGTGGTATTGGACCTTGTCATGGGTCTGTCCTTTTCAACCACCAGCTCCTTAGAAGAAGCAAAGGTGATCATCACCTTTACTTTTCCGGCACCTGCCATTCCCTCCAGTATCTCTTCAAGCCGCCTTTCCAACTCTGCCTCATACTCTGCCAAAGAAGTCTGCCCTTCCTCAGAAATTATGTTGTTCCCGCCACTGTTTCCACTTTGCTCCCCACCAAGGCTTGCATTGCCAATTCCTGTGATGCCACTGATACTTGTGCCACTGCCACCGGTGCCACTATCATTATTGCTTTTGGTAGGCAGTGCTATGACCAAAAGCAGAATACCTGACAATATGATAATGATCAGATTATCCCTCTGAAACCACTTTTCCAACCCTTTTTTCTCTTTTAACTGTTTAAGCTTCTCCTTCACAGATGCCTCCTTCCTAGGGCATTTCTTTGCCTACCTTTATCTCTATTTTTTGAATCCTACTCCCTGCCTCAAAGCCATCTGTGCCGGTTTCTTCCCGGGTTGCCTCCTGCAGCTTAAGCTGCCTCTCAAGCTCTTTGCTCGTCATACGGTCCATAAGATCTTCCACTTCACCCACACTCGAAAGTGCCTCTTTCCTGCTCTCTTCTATCTGCTGTTGAAACTGCACCACCAGATCCTCCATCTGCTGCCCTTCCCCCAGAAACAGATTCATCACCGGAAAGAAAAGCTGAGCCAGGATCATCACGCTGACAAGTAACTTCATATATTTTTCATAAGAACCATTGGGTCTGAAATGAATCAGCACCTGGGCACAGATCATAAAAATCCCCATCCTGACAATTGCTTCCATAAGTTTGTGCATCTTTAAAACCCCCTGTTGGTGGCTGTGGCAACGATAGATATGGTGATCAAAAATAACAGCATGGCCGTTCCCGCAGTCCTTAAAAGCAGCATACTGCCCTCTCCCACTTTGTCAGTACATGCACTGAGTCTTTTGTCACTTACAATGCCCATCAAAGCGGCTGCCGTCTTGAGCAGACAGGCGATGAGACACATCTTGATCATAGGCCCTGCACATAATGCAAGTAGCAGGATCAACAGCACCACCCCCATACTATTCTTAATGATCACCGCAGTACCTGTCACAAGCTCCACCACCCCATCTGCCGCATTCCCCACGCCGGGTATGGCTGATATGGCCTTCTGCACTGCCGAGGCCTTGACCGAATCAATGACCGGCGTGATCACCGACTGAAACACACTGACCCCGGTCACCGCCCCCACCGAAACTTTCAAGATCGCCCGTATGGCTTTTGCCAAAAGATCCATGCACATAGTAAGCTTCTGCTCGATCCATATCCCATTGACAATGGCCAACATACAATAACTGTACACCAGAGGGATCACACCTGCCACCAGTATATTTTCCACCCCATAAATCAGAAGCAGTATCAGCTGATAGGACGCCCCCACCGTGGTAGTTCCCGATGCCACCCCCACCGCAAGCAGATAGGTGGGTACCAAAAGCCTGATAAACAGCACCACATTTTCCATAGCCTGCACTGCCGTGTCCGCCGCCTGTTCAAAGCATGTTAACAGCACTGCGCTCATCAACAGATACATCACATAAAAACCCAAGTCCGAGATCTGATGCTTGTCAAAAATATCGGCAAAATAACCGGTCAAAGAGGAGGCGATTCCCAATACCAAAAGCCACACCAATATATTTCTCATACCACCAAACTGGGCTCCCAGTCCGTCCATCACCCTCTGCATAAGCCCCGTCATGGCTCCCAACAGATCACCTGTAAGCGCCTGCTCAAACAATTCCTCTAAAGATATGGAAACTTGCGGGAACAAGGTTTCCAAGCTTCCCTTTAGCCTGTCCATATCATATTCCTGCCAGATATCTTGTATCTCAAAGATTAGATCCATACCCTACCGCCTCACTTTACAAATGTCTGTATCTGTTCTATGACAGCAAACAAAATAGGGATTCCTGCAAACATGACAGACAGCTTGCCCAATATCTCAATCTGCTGTGCCACCGTACCATATCCAGCATCCTTGCAGATGCTGGAGCTGAATTCACAGATATAAGTGATTCCGATCACTTTCAGAAGAATGGCCAGATATCCTTCCCCACTGCCCAGATATTTCCGGACCAGGTCGAATTGCCCCATCACCACTTCCAGTTCCTTCAGCACATAACAAAAGATCAAAATACCGATAGCCAGTCCGATAAAAGTACCATATTCCGGCTTCTGCGCCTTAAACTGTACTGCGATCAATACTCCCACGATCCCTAAGAGACCCACTTTGATCATCTCTGTCATATCATTCTCCTTTACAGTGCAAACAATGATTGAATGGTCAAAAACAAATCATATATGTACGGTACGATCCACGTAAGCACCAGGATCAGCCCTGCCAGACTAATCAGGAAAGCATGCTCTTCCCTGCCGCTGTGTTTTAACACCTGACTCAATATGGTCACAAGAATCCCCACTGCCGCTATTTTAAAAATCAGACTTATTCCCATGTTTCTCCCTGCCTTTTCGCCTTTGTCAGGCTTATTTCCTACAGCAACACAATGATCAGCAAAAGTCCCCCAAGAGTCCCAAGCCCCATTGCCATCCGCCCCTTCTCCCCCACCTCTTTTTCCAGACTTACACAAATGCCCCTAAGCTGCTCCTTACATTGCTCCATACTGTTGATCTGCATTCTGGCTTCCTCATACCCGAATTGGCCAAAAGCTTGTAAAAACAGATTTTTTTCCTCTGTTCCCAGAGGAACCTGCTCCATACAGTGTTTCAGATTCCGCGCAAAAATATCTCTGTATCCCTCTCCGGAATTCTCCTGTGTCTCTTCCCAAACTTTTAAAAAACCACTTCCATAAGGCTCCGGAAGCCTGCCTGCCAGCTGCCTGCAGCATTCCGGCAAAGAAGACTTGCTGTAACGCACCTCACTGATCATCAAATCTAAAATCGTGATCAAAATCCGCAGATGTTTAAGCCTTCCTATAAATTGTCCCCGATACCAGCCGCCCAAGCCCACACAACCCCCTACTACCAATATACTGCCTACGAATCTAAGCAAGCTTCTTACCTCCTTCCCTAACCTGAATGGTGAATTTTCCCTCTTTCTTTGCCAGGATCAATATCCGTTCAAACAATCCTTCCTCCATAAGTTTTCTCATTCCCTCCCGGCCAAATACATCCTCTATCCCCTCCCCATGAATGGTGGCAAGAATGTTACAGCCACATCGGGAAGCCATGTGTATCGCTTCTATGTCCTTCTTGCTTCCGATCTCGTCCACTGCGATCACCGAAGGAGACATGGCCCGCAGCAGGATCATCATCCCCTGCTCCTTGGGGCAGCCATCCAGCACATCCGTCCGCTTTCCCACATCATTCTGGGGAATCCCCTGAAAACAGCCGGCGATCTCAGACCGCTCATCCACGATACCCACACTTAGGCCCCTTCCATAAGGATTACCGTCTGAGACTTGTCTCACCAGATCCCTAAGCAACGTAGTCTTACCGCAGCCGGGCGGTGAAATGATCAGCGTATTCAATATCTTTCCCTCCAGGTAAACCTTGGGCAATACCGTGTCAGCCACACCCTTTATCTGGTGGGCAACACGGATATTCAAGCCGGATATATGCTTCATGGTACGAATCTTCTCTCCCTCTAAAACCACCTGACCGACGATACCTACCCGATGCCCGCCCGCCACCGTCACAAATCCTTGCCGCAGCTCGTCCTCAAAGGCATATAAAGAATAATGACAAACATGCTGCAAGATACCACCGATCTCCTTCTCACCGGCCACCACCGCCCTGCTTTCCTCTCTCGTATACCTGCCGTCCGGACCAAGCATCTGCTCCCCCTGATCCGAAAGAACAAAGATCGGTCGATTGGCCCGAAGGCGAATCTCCTGCAGACTTTCTTCTCTGCGACACAATATTTCCCAGAAAGCGCGGCTTTCCTTGGGAAACAACTGCAATAAACTTCCTGCCATCTTTGTCCACCTCCTTAATGCATTACTGCCCCTCTCCCCTTAACTCAATATATGAACAGTTTTAAAAGATATGCATGAATTATGTATTTAAAAAAATGCATGCTTTTTCTCATTCAGGTATTTACAAAATTCATCTTTAGTGATATTATATAATTACAATAATAGTAATGGTTACTAATTTAATATTAATATTTTTGAAAGGAGAAACGCTATGAATGTGAATACTGCACAGGTAGATAATTTAGTGAATTTATTGGACGGATATTCTGCAAAGGGGGGGCATCATCTGAATGTAAATGTGTTGAATAGGGATACCTTGCTGGATGCACAAAAGCATCCTGAGAAATATCCTCAGCTGACGATCCGCGTAAGCGGATATGCTGTGAATTTCATTAAGCTGACCCCGGAGCAACAGGCAGATGTGATCAGTCGTACTTTCCACGAAGGAATCTGATTATAAGAATCTTTAAGGGCAGCCGATGCAATAATTCGGCTGCCCTTTCTGTTTACTTCCATATGTTGATCTGTTGTTTTACCAGTTCTCCCACACGATTCAAAATCCCTTCAGCATACATGTTCTTTACCTCAGCCTTTTTAAGAAGGCTGTCCACATCTGCTTCCGAAAACCAGAATGCAAATTGAACACCATACAGACTTCTTGCTGCTTTCACCTGATCATCAAAGCATGGGCTAAATGGTTTGGCTTTTATCTTCGCTTCACATTCTTCCAAACTCTTTTCTAAGGGGTAGTACATTCTGGTATCTGAAAACAATGCACCTCCACAGTCAAAAAAAGGGCAATAACGGAATACTCTCGTCTCTTCATTGTAGATAACCGCAATATTATGAAAATGCCTGTCCTCGTTGAAAAAGAAAGCATCCATTTCCAGCAAAAGAGTCAAATGTTTCCCAAAATCCGTAAGCCCTGTAATCCTAGACACATGATCCACCACATACTTGATACAATCCTCTTCCGTACGATCTAACCGCTCACATTCCATGTATATATCTTCATTAAGATACATAGAAAAAAGCCTTGGCAAGGTGATAAGAACTTCATTTGGTTCCAAGAAGCTTTTGCTGCTGCAGCCACAGAATGATATTCCGTTATATTTAATACTTGTCAGATCATATTCCACAAAATCAGCCACGTTTGTCTTTTTCAACAAAGAAGAAACCATATATTCAGATAACCCTTCATATCCCAGATAATCTGCTTTGTACCAAATATCATCTTTTTTCCATTTCAGCTGATTGCCTTTTGACGAGTTCCTGTTAACTCGGACAAGATGCTTATCACTTAATTTAACCATTATAACACCTACATTTCTTCCTGTACAATTTCCAACCACAGGTGATCCTCATGCATGCGCCCCTGGGTCTTACGTATGATTTGAATCGGATCATAACAATCAACCCCAATATCATCCAAGACAAGCTTCAGCTTATCTCTGGTTCTCGGAAAACAGCGCTCCTCCAAAAAAGCTTCATACTGCTCCCAGGTGGGATGAAGATTTACGCCAAACGCCGTATCCAGTATCTCATCTGTCCTATTTTCAATTCTTACTGTCTTGTTCCTATAGTCTGCATAAATGATCGTGCCAAGTCCTCTGGGACTGTAAAGTTTAATAATCATGATACACCCCATAATTTCTTTTTGCTACACAAACAGATTACCACAAATGATGTCTTATTTCAAGCATTCCCTTTAAACATCTGCGTTTGCCATCTTCTCTTTTCCACCGCAATGTGTTACAATAAGGAATATTGGATGCAGAACTTCCTGCACAATAAGGAAAGGACATAAAGATATGCAGATAATTATTGTGGGCTGCGGTAAAGTAGGTTACACACTTGTAGAACAGCTCAGTGGAGAAGATCATAATATTGTAGTAATTGATGAAAAGGAAGAAAAGGTTCATGCCATCACGGATGACTTGGATGCCATGGGTATCGTGGGCAATGGTGTCAGTTTCCAGACGCTTCAGGAAGCCGGCATTTCTGAGGCGGATCTGTTGATCGCAGTCACCGGCTCGGACGAGCAGAATCTGCTCTGCTGTGTGATTGCCAGGAAGGCAAGTAATTGTAAGACCATCGCCAGAGTGCGCAATCCTATTTATAATATGGAGATTGAATTCCTACGCAAGGAACTGGGACTTGCCATGGTCATCAATCCGGAGTTTACTTCTGCGTCAGAGATTGCAAGGATTTTCCAGTTTCCTTCCGCAGTGAAGATCGATACCTTTTCCAAAGGCCGCATCGAGCTACTTCGCTTCCGCGTGACCAAGGATTGTTTATTGAACAATTACGAACTGATCCACATCAGGACTACTTTAAAGTGTGATGTGTTAGTGTGCATGGTCATTCGTGGTGAAGAGGTATTGATCCCCCGAGGTGATTTCGTTTTTCATGAGGGAGATATGGTTTCCATCGTCTCTACCCCTCCCAAAGCCAACGATTTCTTTAAGAAGATCGGTATCGGTATCAGTCCGGTACAGACTGCCATGATCGTAGGCGGTGGTACCATTGCATACTATCTGGCCAGGAGACTTCTCTCAGTAGGGATCGATACCAAGATTATCGAGCAGGATCAGGCTCGCTGCGAGCATTTAAGCGAGCTTCTTCCCAAGGCAACGATCATCTGTGGAGACGGTACGGATCAGAAGCTTTTGCAGCAGGAAGGCATCGATCATGTAGATGGCTTTGCAGCCCTTACCGGACTGGATGAAGAGAATATCCTACTGTCCCTTTATGCCAAGGAAGCCTCCCACGCCAAGGTAGTCACCAAGGTAAACCGTATTAATTTTAACAGTGTGATGAACAAGCTGAATCTGGATAGCATCACGTTCCCCAGACTGCTGACAGCCGATACCATCCTTGGCTATGTGCGCTCCATGAATGCTTCTATAAACAGCAATGTAGAGAACCTCTATAAATTGGAGGAGGGACGGGCAGAAGCCTTGGAATTTTATATTAAAGAGGAGTCTCCTGTCACCGGTACTCCTTTAAGCAAATTAAAGATCAAGAAAAATATCCTGATCTGTTGCATCAACCGCCATAATCAGGTCATTATTCCCGGTGGTCAGGATGAAATCCATGTGGGAGATTCCGTGATCCTGGCGCTTACCAACTCCAGACTCCACGACATCAAAGACATACTGGAGGGTTAATCAGATGAATTTTGGGATCGTAAGATATATATTAGGTTGGATATTAAAATTCGAAGCAGGATTTATGCTTTTGCCGGCACTGACAGGACTTTTGTATGGTGAAATCAAGGATGCGTTAGTGTATGTGGGCACAGCCCTTCTATGCCTGCTCACCGGTCACCTCATGAGCCGCAAAAAACCTGTGAAATTCCAGCTGTACACACGTGAAGGCTTTGCAAGTGTGGCACTTGGCTGGATTGTTTTAAGTATGTTTGGCGCACTGCCTTTTGTGTTTACAGGTGATATTCCAAACTATATCGATGCATTGTTTGAGACCATCTCAGGCTTTACCACCACAGGTGCCAGTATCCTGTCCGATGTGGAAGTCCTGAGCCGGGCTAACCTGTTCTGGCGTAGTTTCACCCACTGGATCGGTGGCATGGGGGTATTTGTGTTTATTATGGCTATCCTGCCCCTTATGGGTGGCTCCACCATGAACCTGATGCGTGCAGAAAGCCCGGGGCCCTCTGTTGGCAAACTGGTACCCAGGGTACGAGATACTGCCAAACTGCTTTATACCCTGTATCTTGGCATCACTATCATCGGTGTGATCGTGCTTTGTTTGTGCGGTGTAAATCTGTTCGATTCCCTGACGACGATCTTCGGCACTGTGGGCACAGGAGGTTTTGGTATCTATAATGACAGCATGGCCGGCTTCTCTCCTCTTGCACAAAATATGGTCACCATATTTATGATTCTGAGTGGCATTAACTATACTTTTTACTACTGTCTTCTCAGACGACAGGTCAAAGAAGCGTTCTCCATTGAGGAAGTTATCTGGTATCTTGTGATCATATTTGCCTCAGTTACCATGATCTCCATAGACATCCGGTATATGTACGGAAGCCTGGCAGAGACCATACGCCATGCCTTTTTCCAGGTAGGTTCCATCATTACCACCACCGGCTTCTCCACCGTGGATTTTGACCAGTGGACTCAGATGTCCAAAACCATCCTGGTAATCCTCATGTTCATCGGTGCCTGTGCAGGAAGCACCGGCGGTGGCATTAAGGTATCCAGAATCGTGCTTTTATTCAAGAGTATCGGCAAGGAATTGTCCATGATGATCCACCCCCGTATGGTAAAAAAAATCAAACTGGATGGACATAGTGTTCCTCATGAAGTAATGCGCTCTACCAATGTATTTATGGCGGTATACATTGTTATCCTGTTCGTATCTGTACTGTTGATCGGGGTGGATGAATACGATTTTACCACCAACTTTACTGCTGTTGCTGCCACTCTCAATAATATCGGACCCGGACTTGAACTGGTAGGACCCACCCAAAACTTTGGGCACTTTTCTGCCTTTTCCAAGCTTGTCCTGATGTTTGATATGTTGGCCGGAAGACTGGAACTGTTCCCCATGTTGATCATCTTTGTCCCGGCTTGTTGGAAGAAATATTAGTTTATAAAGGAGCATTTATGAAACAAATAGCCGAAAATCATTCTATAAAGTCCGACGGCTGGTATCATTTGATCGATGCCATCCGCGGCTTTGCCTTACTGAATATGCTCCTGTTCCATTTCTTCTATGATGTATTTATTATCTTTGGACAGGACACTGGCTGGTACCGCTACCCTGCTGTGAGAATATGGCAGCAATTTATCTGCATTACCTTCCTGCTGGTATCCGGAATATCCTGGCATTTCAGCAGGAACAATCTGAAACGGGGGATTCGTTTGAACCTCTATGGCTTGCTGATCACAGTAGTAACTCTGCTTTTCATGCCTTCCCAGACAGTATGGTTTGGGATCCTGAACTGTATCGGCTGCGCTACATTGCTTATGATACCACTGCACAAGGTATTTACCTCTCTGGCAGGGCATCTTGGCCCTTATAAACCTGTTCTGAGCGTAGGCGGACTGATTTTTGCCTTGTTCCTCTTTGGCTTGACCCGCAATGTTACTGACGGCTATTTAAGCCTTGCAGGACATTCTATCAACCTGCCTGATCAGCTGTATAACCTTCCTATGACAATTCTGGGGTTTCCTTACATAGGCTTTACTTCCAGTGATTATTTTCCCATTCTGCCATGGTTCTTCCTATTTTTGGCAGGATACTTTAGTTGGGACGTCATCAGCAGCATCACTCCCATACTTAAAGTTTTTCATATAAAAGTGCCACTTTTATCCCCTATTGGTAATAAGTCCATTTGGATCTACCTGCTGCATCAGCCCCTGTTATACGCCATTGCCTATCTATTGATCCAATTAAGAGGAATAAACTTTCATTACTAACAGCGTGCACCACAAAAATCACGTGGTTTTGCATCACCAAAACACGGGATTTTTTTTTTCCCAAAATTTTTTATATTACCCATCTTAGCCGGAAATTTTTTATTATGTGGGCCTCTGGGAGAAAATGTCCTCAAGAATCCGAATGTGAAAGGACAATTTCAAAGGAATGCT
>JAZQGM010000002.1:0-8912 GCA_045540075.1 Acetatifactor sp.
GTGGTCTGAAAGTATATTCCACTCTGGACAGTACCATACAGCAGATTGTAAATGAGGAATTTGCTAATCCGGAGAATTTCCCGGCAAATGTAGTCTGGTATCTGGATTATGCTATGACAGTTACTGACAAAGACGGGAAACAGACCAATTACAGCAAAGAGAATATGATGTCCTGGTTTAAGAAAAATGTAGATACTAAGTTTAACTTGTTGTTCAACTCTCAGGAGGAGGCTCTGGAAGCTGTTTCCAAGTATGAAGCTGCAGTAGCTCCCGGTGTGTCAGAAGATAAGATTCAAAGACGTATTTCATTTACTGCACAACCTCAAGCTTCCATTACAATAATCGACCAGGAGACCGGCTATGTAGCTGCCATCATGGGAGGCCGCGGTGCCAAGGAAGGACGTCTTACCTTAAACCGTGCCACAGATACTGTTCGTCAGCCCGGTTCTACTTTTAAGATCGTGTCCACATATGCCCCGGCTTTGGATAGCGCAGGTCTAAATCTGGCTACTGTATTTAATGATACTGCCTTTAACTACGAGGATGGAAAACCGGTAAAAAATGCAAATGGTAAATTTGACAATGATACCATATCCATTCGAGAAGCGATCATCCGATCTAAGAACACTATTGCGGTTAAGACTTTGACTCAGATCTCTCCACAGTTGGGATATGACTATCTGCTGAATTTTGGATTCACTACGGTAACAGATGGAATATGGATCAATGACAAATGGTATACTGACGTGAAACAGCCTATGGCTTTGGGTGGCATCACAAAAGGGGTTAAAAATGTTGAGCTTTGTGCAGCCTATGCAGCCATTGCTAATGAAGGAGCATATATCGAACCCAAATTGTATACTAAGGTACTGGATTCCAATGGAAAGGTACTTCTGGATAACACCTCCCCCAGAAGCCGTCAAGTAATTAAGCCTACTACTGCATACTTACTTACGGATGCTATGGTAGATGTGGTTACGACCCCCAGCGGAACCGGTACTGCCGTGAACTTTGGCAATATGGCCATCGCAGGTAAGACCGGTACTACTTCTGATTACAAAGACGTATGGTTTGCAGGTTTCACTCCATACTATACTGCCGCCACTTGGGTTGGCTACGATAACAATCAGGTCTTAAATGACAAAAACGGGGAACGTAATCTGGCCAAAAAGTTGTGGCGTGCTGTTATGAGCCGTGTCCATGAAGAACTGCCTAACGAACAGTTCTCCAAGCCGGAAGGAATCATCAGTGCCACTGTATGTGCCGTGTCAGGCAAGCTTCCGCTTCCGGGGTTATGCGATAATCATCTGACCACTCAATTATTTGCTGACGGCACTGATCCACTTATTAACTGCGACATGCATTATGCCGGAACACTCTGTGCTTACGATAACCTTCCGGCTACTGCTGAATGTCCTTTCCAGACACCCGGAACCTGCACATTGCCCCATATCGAGGATGAGTCCCTGTTGTCTGGTTCCACCACGATCCTGCCGGACGGAACATTGGTACAGCCACAGACCTCCAACCATTGCCAGCATGATGCAACGTTCTTTACCAACCCGGAATACGAGACCTTTCTCCAGAACCAACGTTGGGAACTGGAGAGTCGAGGATTATATTTTCCTTAAGGACATCGTTTTATTAAGTAAAATGCTTCATTAAGAAAAATTTCATAAAAAAACTCGAATCTTTGCAGATGCAAGGATTCGAGTTTTTTATAATTCGAGCTTTTATAAAAGCTGCTGACGGGAATCGGACCCGTGACCTCCGCACTACCAATGCGACGCTCTACCGACTGAGCCACAGCAGCAGGTTCCAATAAAGAAATCTAATAATCGGATGAAACAAACCATCCGTAAGCTGCTGACGGGAATCGGACCCGTGACCTCCGCACTACCAATGCGACGCTCTACCGACTGAGCCACAGCAGCATCTCGTGACTGCTCACGCAATCACCGTATGTTATTCTATCAAAACCATCAGGATTTGTCAACAAGAAATTGCACAAATTTTCTCTTCAATTTCACTTTTTAATCTACTTTCCTTATAAATAGGCATTATGAGAGCGTTTCATGATAAAACGAACACGATAACCGGTCTCCTCACATACCATACGTACCACTTCTTCCGCTTCCTCTCTGGAATTGTCATTAATACATATGATGCAGTTATCTCTTTTCTTAGAAAAAAATGAATTCTTCGGCCAACGGATGTAGTAGGAAATCCGATTTTTTAAGAGGGCTCTCTCTATTTCCTTCTTGCATTCAGAATTCATTACCTCACAAAGCTCTATCTCATTATTCACCTTCACTGTACTGAATGTCTGTTGCATGATGTCTACCTCCCAATTACGTCTTATTAAATTATAACATACCTGACAAAAGAGTGCAAACAAAATTCACAAAGAATCCATTCCAAGAAATTGCAGGAATCGTTCTTTTGCCTCCTTATATTTCGGCCTACTGACCGGAATCACATCCCCCTGATTCATTTGCAGTTGTAACGGTTTCAGGCTTCTTACTTCGTTCATATTTACCAGATAACTCTGATGACACCTCAAAAAATAATCCGGAACTGCTTCCTGAACCTCATCCAGCTTTCGATAGATAGTCCAGGATTCATTGCGCCCATGCAAGATCACCGTACGCTTCTCACTTTCAAAATATACAATATCCCGAGGGTTGATCTTAAAAACAGCCCCTTTAAAACTAACTACAAACCATTCATTTTCCTCCTCTGCCATCTGATCCCTGGCACGCTCTACCGCATCCAAAAGTTTCTCTTCTTTTATTGGCTTGAGCAAGAAGTTATTTGGATTCACACGAAAGATTTCTGTAGAGAACTGGATATTGTCTGTTACAAAAATCACCTTCACATGACGAAACTGTTCCTGTATGTCTGCCACCACATCAATCCCATTTACACCATTCATATCTATGTCCATAATCAGAATATCGGCCATCTTACTTTCCTTGCCCGATTCATAATCTGCTTTCAGTTCCTGCACATTCGTATAGACAGTGATACAGACTTCTCTTCCGTATCGCCCCTCCAATAATCCCTTCCATTGCCCACACAACTTAGGACATTCCTCGCATATTGCTATTCTTGTCAAAATCATTCCTCCCCAGCAATCACGGTATTGGATGGCCATCAGACTATCCTCTTCCATTTTACCACAAAAATACCAATTTCGAAACAAGAAAAACGGAAATTTTGCATTTTTTACAAAATTTCCGCCATTCTAGCCATATTCATTTAATTTTTGCTAGATTTCTTGCTTTTTCTCCCTAATAAAACAGTCATAAATACAAGGGATTACGATAAGTGTCAGTAGTGTACCATATACTAATCCACCAATTGTTACAATTGCCATGGGCTTTGCCATCTCAGAGCCCATATCATTACTAAATACCATGGTCGACAGTGCAAGGATCGTGGTAAGTGCAGTCATCAGTACCGGTCTAAGCCTGGTTCTTCCTGCCACAAGGATCGCCTCACGCTTACACATCCCTTCCCCACGCAGCTGATTCATATAGTCTATGATCACAATACCATTATTCACGATAATACCGGACAGCATAACAAAACCGATCAAAGCGATCACGCTAACCTCGCTACCGGCGATAAACAAGCCAAAGAATCCTCCCGTAAATGCTAGGGGTATGGTAAACATGATGATGAACGGAGACAGCAGTGACTGAAACTGTGCCACCATGATCAGATACATGAATACCAACGCCAGTACGAGCATCAACCCCACCTGTCCTATGGCATCATTGATCATCTCATTTTCACCGGAGAATACCAGCTTGTAACCATCTGCCAGCTCATAATCATCCAATACATCTTCCACCACTGCAGACACCTGCCCTACATTATAGCCTTCTGCAATAGATGCCGTTACAGACAGATATCTGGTCTGATCCACACGATTAATAGCGTTCAGTGCTTCAGCCTTTTCGAAAGAAGCAATGTCCCGAAGAGGTACCTTAACACTCTGTCCCTCCTTGTCAGTCCCCTTGATCTCCATGTCTTTAATCAGTTCTCTGGTCAACTGCTGATCTGCCTCACTGGTCACATATACATTGTAATCCTGATCCATGGCCACCAGAGTAGTGGCCGTCGTAGCTTCTGCCAATCGGCTGTATATCTGGCTATAGACCTGAGCTACGGTTAGCCCATAAGCTACTGCCTTGTCACGCTTAATCACGATTCTCAGTTCTTCCTTAGCTTCCTCCTGACCATCCGATACATTTTCCGTACCCTCTATCTGTTCCACGATACTAGCCACTTCCGTGGCGATCCTTTGAATCTCATCCAGTTCCTTACCTCGTACCTGAATGGAAATACCGCTTCCACCCAGCGCACTCATATCCATGCTGGAGGTCTCTACACTGATCTGCGCATCTAAATCTTTCGTACTTTCCAGTATATAATCTGCAATTTCTTCATTGCTCATGGACTTCTCTTCCACGGTAGTTACATAAATTGTGGTGGAATTGGCACTTGCACTGCTGCTTGAACCACCTATAAGAGACATAGCGGAGGAACTGTTTGCCATGGCTCCCACGTCCTTTACATCTCTAATTTCCAGGATTTTCTCCACCACCTGATCAGTCACTTCCCCTGTCTCCTGCAGTGTGGCTCCTTCTTCCAACTGCACTGACACTGTCAACTGCGTAGAATCCATATCAGCCATAAATGCGGTACCATTGGTAAAGGCCGCTCCTATACTTCCTACCAGTAAAATCACCATTAACAGGAAAATGATGGGCTTGATGCCCAGTGAAGCATCAAGCAACTTCACATAACCTTTTGTCATTAATCCAAAGAGCTTACCGTCATATTGCTCCTTTGTCTTATTCAGCATCTTAGATGCCATAGCCGGCACCACAGTTAAAGCAATGACCAGACTTGCAAGCAGCGAGTATGCTATGGTCAAGCCCATGTCCACGAACAACTGCCTGGTAATCCCTTCCGTAAATACAATGGGAAGGAACACGCAAATCGTGGTAAGCGTGGATGCCAGAATCGCACCAGCCACCTCTCTTGATCCTTCTATAGCAGCCTCCTTCATGGAATACCCTTCTGCACGCAGTCTGTAAATATTCTCGATCACCACAATCGAATTGTCTACTAGCATACCGATGCCAAGAGCCAGACCTGACAGGGATATAATATTCAAAGTCACACCGCTAAAATACATACACACAACAGCTGTCACCAGACTAATCGGTATGGAGCAGGCGATGACCAGGGTGGGCCTGATGTCTTTTAAGAAAAGGATCAGGATCAGGATTGCCAGAAAACCTCCAAATAAGATATTATTCACAATGGAATCCATTACCAGATCAATATAAACACCTTGGTCACTGAGTGTAATGATCCTCAGATCAGGATTCTCCTGTCTCAGCTTTTCAAATCTCTCCAACAGTCGATCTGACACCTCGCCGGTAGAATACCCTGTCTGCTTCTGAATAGAAAGCATCACACCGGAACTTCCGTTTACATTGGT
Source organism: Acetatifactor sp. (assembly GCA_045540075.1). Taxonomy (GTDB): domain Bacteria; phylum Bacillota; class Clostridia; order Lachnospirales; family Lachnospiraceae; genus Acetatifactor. Next base: position 5,522 of record JAZQGM010000002.1, read on the forward strand.
ATATATTTCTCCGGAATTATCTGTGTAAAAGACATCTGCCACGTCTTCCAACGTGATCACCGGCACCCCTTCCATATGAAGATCCATAAGGGGCATTGCTTTTAACAATTCCACAGTAGAAGGCTTATCTCCCACTCTGACCATATAATCAATACCATCTTCCGTCACATAGCCTGCAGGCATGGAAAAATTCTGGGCCGTCAACAATCCCTTAACAGTATCTACTGTCAAAATCTCCACCATATCCGCCTGTTCATATGCAGTCTCTTTGGCACCAGCCAATTGTTCCTCACCTTCTACAAGCTGCTCCTGAGCACTGGTAAGCTGCTCTTCACCGCTCTCAAGCTGCGCCTTGGCCGAATCCAGCTGAGACTGGGCAAATTCCATCTGGAGTTCCCCCATCTGTATCTGGGAATAGGCATTGGCAAACTCTATGGCAGCGGTAAGCTCTCCCTTTTCTACCTCTACCAATCCTGCATTCACGACTGCCAGCTGTTCCTCCAGTGTCTGAAGGGTGGCTGCTGCGATCTGTTCATATGCCTCCAGACCTAATCCTGTGGTAAGTCCATTCAGCACATCCATCATTTTTAATGACTGAATTCCAAGGGGTAACTCTAATTGTGCCACCAAAGTGTCCAAATGTCCCTGCACCGTGTCATATTGGGTGCTATCCGTCCAATCAAGACGGTCTAATTCTGCAAGGATCTTTTTCAAACCTTCACTGCTGTCTGCTGCCTGCTTTAAAATGGTACTTCCCATAAGAGAAGATTTTAAATTTATGATAGACTGCCTAAAGGTTCCGGCTGCCACAGCATCGCCCGAAGTAACCGTAGCTTCCATCATGCCGTTATAAGCATTCTTGTAAGCCTCTGAAGAACCAAGTATAACTTCAATTTCATTCACACTGGCATTTACTGTTCTGGCAGTGGTCAGATTGGTGGTCATGGTCATTTTGGTGGATTCCAGATCCGCCTTGGCCGTCAGAAGATCACGCTTGGTCTCTGCCAAAGTTGTCTTGGTAGACTCCTGCTGCTCCTCTAGTTTGGTCTTACCCTCTAAAAGCTCTGCTTTCCCTTTGATCAGTTCCAACTCACCCTCAGCAAGTTCTGCTTTACCCTCTGCCATCTCTTTCTTGGAGTCTACGATCTGCTGCTTTCCATCGATAATCTCTTTCTCAGCCTCTGCCATCTGTTCGTCAATGGCAGCAAAGACCTTCTCATTGATCTGATCCACCTTTTCCCGGCTGATGACTACATTCACACTTTCTTCCAAAATGCCGGTGGTAGTGACACTTGCTACTCCCTCCAAACTCTCCAGATCCGGCACCACTTCATTTTCCACATAACTGCTGACCCCAGCATTGTCCATGCCCTCCACACCGGCTGCCGCAACCATGACCGGCAGCATATCCGGATTTAATTTCATGATCACCGGATTCCCCACCGTATCATCCCAGTAGGACTTGATCTGATCCAGACTTTCCCGAATCTCCAATGATACAGCGTTCATATCCGTAGACTGAGCAAACTCCAAGATCACCATGGAATAGTTCTCAGAAGAGACCGAACTGATGCTCTCAATATTGCTGACAGTAGCCATCCCCGCCTCCACAGGCTTCGTCACCGCCATCTCCACAGTCTCAGGACTGGCCCCGGGATACGGCGTCATCACGATCACATATGGAAGACTGATATTGGGCAACAAATCGGTAGTCATCTTGGTAAATGACACAATACCCAATACAATGACCAGAACCACCCCCACAAGCACTGTATACGGCTTTTTTACACTAAACTTAGAAATCATGCACTGTCTCCTTTTCTGAATAACAAAAAACCAGTCGCCAGACCGGTCACCTGTACTTGATTATAATTCCCAATAAAAGCCATGTCAACAAAGGAATTGTAAAGAAATATTAAAAGACTATAAACTTATAACAGTTCGCACCCACGCCATTCGCAAAGTCGCACCTACGGTGCTTTCCGTCGCTTCGCGACTACCTTTGCTCATAACCTGACGCTCCCTTCGTCAGCCTAGGTAGGAAAAGCCCATGCGAGCATGCACTTTTCCTGTCCATGGCTGACGTGTGAACTGTTACAGCATCTTTCGAATCTTGGATTTCAGACGTTGCAGTGCATTGTCTGTGGATTTTTCATCTCTCCCCAGAACTTTTGCAATTTCCACATAACTCATGCCTGTCATATACAGATCAAGAACTTGTTTTTCAAAGGTACTTAACTCCTTGTCAATGGCAGCCTCCAGATAAGCCACTCTCTCCTTGTCTAAGAACAATTCCTCCGGACTTTGCTGGGTCTGTCTGGCCAAGGACTGCAAGAGCTCTGTCTGCTTCTCATCCTGTATGGAAGTGTCTGCATAGAGTGACACATATGTGTTCAGAGGAAGGTGCTTCTTTCTCTGAGAAGCCTGAACCGCCGTATACAATTGTCTGCTGACACAGAGTTCTGCAAATGTAAAGAAACTGGCATCTCTGCCATGATCATAGTCACGTACTGCCTTAAACAGACCGATCATCCCTTCCTGGATCAGATCCTCATTGTCCCCGCCCAGAATATGCATGGATTTGGCTTTACTTCGTACCAGATTCTTATACTTTTCACAGATATGATCCATGATGCCTTCTTCACCATTTCGCAGTCTGTCGATCAATTCTTCATCCGGTATGCTCTCATACTCACGATATGGATTCCGACTCTCCAATGATATATCCTCCCACAATGCAGCTGCAACCTGCGCTGCCACTATAAAAGTCTCTGGCGCACGATCTCATAAGCCAGCACACCTGCTGCCACTGAAGCATTCAGGGAATCAATGTCTCCCTTCATAGGTATGGAAGCTATCATGTCGCATTTCTCCTTCACCAGCCTGCCTACCCCTTCTCCCTCGTTACCGATCACCAACCCAATGGGTCCCTTCAGATCCAGCTGATACATGGTGGTTCCGCCCATATCCGCGCAGACAAACCACAATCCTTCCTTCTTCAGCTCTTCGATGGTCTTTGCCAGATTAGTGACTCTGGCTACCGGCGTGTAATTCAGGGCACCGGCTGAGGTCCTGGCCACTGTGGCCGTCAGTCCCACTGCTCTGTTCTTCGGGATGATGACACCATGAGCGCCCGCCAGATTGGCAGTCCTGATAATGGCGCCCAGATTGTGAGGATCCTCGATATTATCCAGAAGGAAAAGAAACGGTGCCTCCCCTTTTTCCTTTGCAGCACTCAGAATGTCCTCCACCTCTGCATACTCATAGGCTGCTGCATAAGCGATCACTCCCTGATGCTTGCCGGTCTCAGACAGCTGATCCAGTCTTTCTTTCGCCACATAGCTTACGATCGTATCTCTCTTTCTGGCTTCTCTTAAAATGCTGTTTATCG
>JAZQGM010000003.1:0-12652 GCA_045540075.1 Acetatifactor sp.
AATAACTCCTTTCTTGGTGGATGGTTTATAGTTTCTAGTCAACTCTATTATACCACAAACCAGTGAGGAGTTGTTTTATTTTAGCAAAGAAAAAAGCCTTAAAAATCAAGGCTTGCGGCGTTTCGCAAACGCCTAAATTTATTCAGAGAATAAGAGGAGGTTTTTATGAGACAAAAAAGAGGAAAATTTACAACATTTATTTGTTCCCTGATCCCGGGAGCAGCTGAGATGTACATGGGATTTATGAAAAAAGGTATCAGCCTGATGGCCATTTTTATTCTTTGCTTTGTGGTGCCCTCTATGCTGCGTGTAAGCGATGTGTTCATTTTATTTGCCGTGCTGGTCTGGTTTTACAGTTTCTTTCATGCCAGAAATCTGGCGGCCTGCAGGGAAGAGGAGTTTCAGACGCTTACCGATGAGTATATATGGTCAGCCTTTATTGAGGGAAAAGAGATTAAGATTACCAATCCATCTTTGCGAAAATGGGGAGCCATCGTGTTGATCGTATATGGTGTTACCCAGTTGTGGCATACGATCTCACGCTGGATCTATTATCGGATTCCTGATTACATGTGGGAAGCAGCCTCTATGGTGGTGGATGAAGTTCCGCAGATTCTGGTATCTGTTGTTATCATCATCGTAGGATTGAAGCTGATCGCCGGCAAGAAGGAGGAACTCAATGGAGAAGGAAACTAATACAAGAACAGTCCGAACCCACAGAGTAGGAGCATTTACTTCCGGATTTTGCATGGTAGGTTTTGGTGCAATGTTACTGCTTCATAATCTGCTAGATGTCATGGACTACGAGATGATCCTGGGACTATGGCCCTTGATATTGATCGGCATAGGGATAGAACTGCTTTTGTCAAATGTCTTTAAAAACAGGATCGTGTATGACAAGGCAGCCATTGTACTGTTGTTTGTCATGGCACTGCTTGTCATGGTGCTTGCAGGTGTGGATGTGTGCATGGAAGTGATGAAAACGTATTGGAATATTGGTACATAAGAATATGAATGGAATGAGAGCTTACTGTGGAGAATCCCGGTAGGCTCTTTTGGAATTTTGAATTGACAAAGGATGTAATGTAGTGTATAATAAAAATATACTTAGATAAATATCTAAATGTTAAAGCTGCAAGGAGGTGGCAACATGGGTTTTCAGGAAAGCTTTAAAGCTTTGTCAGATCCAACCAGACGAGAGATCATTCACTTGTTAAAGAAAGAAAAGCTTCCCGTGGGAGAGATACTGGCGCATTTTGATATGACCGGAGCTACGATGTCACATCATCTTTCCATTTTAAAAGAGGCTGGTCTGGTAACCACTGAAAAGAAGGGGAAATATGTTTATTATGAATTGAACCTATCTGTCGTGGAAGAAATTATGGCGTGGTTTTCTGATTTGAAGGAGGTTTGAGTTTATGAAATTGATTCATCGTGGTAATTATAAAAACTACATTATCTGCCTGATCGCATTGATCCTTTCTGTAATTGCATTTCCTTTTTTGCCTGAGCAGATACCGGTGCATTTTAATGCCCAGGGTATTCCGGATGGTTATGGCAGTCCTATTATGATTTTTCTGCTTCCTGGGGTGATGTTTTTGATGAATGTGTTGGCAGAGGTGACAAAGCACACGGATCCCAAAGCGGCTAATTATACCTACTTTTCCGGGCATTATTATCAGCTTTTTCTGGTGCTTAATGTTTTTTTCCTAGTTGTTCAGTTGTATTTGATCACTTATGCTTTGGAAATTATAACTTTTAACATAACCAATATCATTATGGTGGGGATGGGAGCACTGTTTGCTGTGATCGGTAATCTGCTTCCCAAAAGTAAAACAAAACTTTTTTATGGGGATCAAGACCCCTTGGGCTCTGGCAGACGAATATGTATGGTACGAAACCCACCGGTTTAGTGGTAAGCTGTGGTTTTTCTTGGGACTGCTCATGTGCGTCTGTGGATTTCTTCCCGACACATATTCCGTGCCCGTAGTGCTGATCGTAGCAGTGATCGCTGCCATAGTACCCATGGTATATTCTTATGTTGTTTATAAAAGGAGGTCTTCAAAATAATTGGCCTTTTGGTTTGCTATACCGTATGGAAGAAGCCACAGATATAAAATAAAAGCTTTAATTGGACATTCCGAGAGTGCTGCGTATATCCTCTGCCACAGCAACAATACTCCCCTGCACCATAGGCGCAGTGCCGCCACCCTTGGCACCGAATGTTTCCCGTAGGATCGTGGCAGCCTGGCGACAGTCTAAGGAAGCACTGCCGATAATGTACCGATATCCTTTTCTGTCGTCCCCGGAGAAAATGTAGCAGTAGCCGGAGTATCTTTCACACAGGGAGTTGACAGTGTTACGCAGTGCAATAGTGTCCAGTTCTCCGGTAAATAGAATCACACTGTTTTGTGCATTCGGAGAAGGCAGTGTATCCACCTGCAGTGCCAGGAGTCTTGCTTGTAGCTCATTGGCCCGTTCTTTCATGCGCAGGTTTTCTTCTTTCAGGTGAAGCACTGCATCGGCCACTCCATTTTGCTTGGCAGACAGCAAAGTAGAGATGGCTGTGACACTGTCCTGATGCATGGTAAACTCCTTCACAGCTCTTGCACCACATAGAATGGTGACGCGGATTCCACCACGGTGACTCTGTACGCCTGTTACTTTCAGGACACCTATCTGTCCCGTAGTGTCAACATGGGGCGCACAGCAGGCACAGGTGTCCACACCGGGGATCTCCACAATCCTTACATCCTCCGTTAATTCAAGCTTGCTTCGGTATTCTATCTGTTCCAGTTTCTCTTTACTCGGATAACTAACCAGTACAGGCAGATCCTGCCAGATGATCTTGTTAGCTTCGGCCTCGATTTCCCGAAGCTGTGAAAGCGTCAGGCTGCCGTTAAAGTCCAAGGTTACTTCCTCTTTACCCAGATGAAATCCCACATTATCGTATCCATAACGTCTATGGACCAAACCGGAGACAATGTGCTCCCCGGAATGCTGCTGCATATAGTCAAAACGTTGTTCCCAGTCCACATGCCCGGTTACAACACTCCCGACCATAAGCGGTTGTTCCATAAAATGCCAGATTATGCCTTGTACAATCTGTACATCCTGTACTGACATACCTGCCAATGTGCCGTGGTCAGCACCTTGTCCCCCTTCTTCCGGAAAGAAAGCAGTCTGATCTAATCTGACCCGATAAAAGCTTTTATCTGCCACGCAATCTACCACAATGGCTTCAAAGTCTACAATATGTATATCTTCATAAAATAATTTTTTCATATCAGCAAAACCTCGTTCTTTATATAGCTTCTACAGCTATTATAACTACTTTATATAGTCGCTTGTCAAGTCTCTTATGATAAAAGTTTATATGATACGATGGGGCGCCAGGCTTGCCGTCTTCTGTATGCTGCCTCCTATCCAACCCTTGGGAGGCGGCATACAGAAGACGGCAAGCCGTAACATTGACGGCAAACTGAATGAATTCCACAATTTGGCATATACTATATGTGTAGTGTCAATGAAAAATTGTGCGCATACTATGGCGCAGAAATGAGGATTTATGAGAGAAGAGACATACCCTTTTGTGGTAAAACCTTTACCCTACGAATATGATGCACTGACACCGGTATTGGATGCCAACACCCTTACCTTTCACCATGATAAGCATTATAAGACCTATGTTGATAATCTGAACAATACCCTGGCAGATTATCCGGAGCTTCAGAAAATGAGTCTGAAAGAATTGTTAACAAGTCTGGAGGAGCTGCCGGCAGCGGCCCAGACACCCATTCGTAATAATGGTGGTGGTGTTTATAATCATGAACTGTATTTTGATGGCATGAAGTGTCCGGTAGGTCAGGAACCGTTAGGCGCTTTGGCAGAGGCTATAGAGCGTGATTTTGGCTCCTATCAGCAGTGGAAAGAGAAAATGAAGCAGGCTGCAGTCGGTAAGTTCGGTTCCGGCTGGGCGTGGCTGCTTTCAGATGAAAATGGCATCTTGACCATACAGCAGACTGCCAATCAGGATGTGCCGGATCTGGAGATTTATACACCGATCTTCCTTGTGGATGTGTGGGAGCATGCTTATTATCTGCAGTATCAAAACCGACGTCCGGATTATGTAGATGGGTGGTTTACGTTGATCAATTGGAAAAAAGCAGGAAGAAGATACGAAGAAGTCATTGCCAAAAGGCAGTAAAGTGTGGTATCGTAACTATGTGTTGAGGAGTAAGCTAAAGAATGTACTTAAGTGAGGACGAAGAGATACCTATGAATTATCAAAAAGAGTTGGATAAAATATTATTAAATCTGGAACGATCAGGCGGGGAGACGATTCCCCGTCTGTTTCTGCATAGCTGTTGTGCTCCTTGTAGCAGCTATGTCTTGGAATATCTGCGTACTTATTTTGATATTACTGTATTTTATTATAATCCCAATATTTCCTTTGAAGAAGAGTACGGAAAGCGAGTGGAGGAGCAGAAGCGATTAATTGAGGCTTTGAATCAGGAAGGCGGGGGCTATTTGATCCGGGTGGAAGAAGGAGATTATGATCCGGATTGTTTTTACCGGATGGCCAAAGGACTGGAAATGTGTCCGGAAGGCGGTGAGCGGTGCTTTCGTTGTTTTGATCTGCGTCTTAGGGAAACTGCAAGAAGGGCAACGCAGGGAGGATTTGATTACTTTGCCACCACCCTTACCATAAGTCCTCTTAAGAATGCTGCAAAATTGAATGAGATTGGACAGGCATTGGCATCAGAATATCAGATTCCCTGGCTGCCATCTGATTTCAAGAAAAAGAACGGCTATAAGAGATCTATTGAATTGTCAGATATTTATGGTCTCTATCGTCAAGATTATTGTGGCTGCGCTTATTCGAAGGCTGAACGGGAGCGACAGAAAACTTGACAAGTTTTGGAATTTCCGTTATGATAGAAAAATAGTAGTAGGAGGAACTGTCCTCTGAGAAAGGAACGAAAGTTATGGAGAAGATGATCGATTTACTCACCCGGGAGATGGAAGCGGCGTTTGCGGCAGCAGGTTATGATGCTGCGCTGGGACGTGTGACCTTGTCCAATCGTCCGGATCTGTGTGAATATCAGTGTAATGGCGCTATGGCAGGCGCTAAACAGTATAAAAAGGCACCTATTATGATCGCAAATGATGTGGCAGCATGCTTGAAGGAGAGCAAAGTCTTTCAGGAAGTCAATGCGGTGGCACCGGGATTTTTGAATCTGAAGGTGACAGAAAGTTTTTTGACAGATTACTTGAAAGGGATGGAAACTGAGCCTAAGTATGGTTTGGAGATGCCGAAGCACCCCAAGAAGATCATTCTGGATTACGGCGGAGCCAATGTAGCCAAGCCTCTTCATGTGGGACACATCCGTTCAGCAGTGATCGGAGAAAGCATCAAGCGCATTTGCCGTTATGCAGGACACGAAGTGATCGGCGATGTGCATCTGGGAGACTGGGGATTGCAGATGGGACTGGTAATCACAGGACTTAGAGAGAGAAATCCGGAACTTGTATATTTTGATGAAAGCTATGAGGGAGAATATCCCAAAGAAGCTCCTTTTACAATTTCTGAACTGGAGCAAATTTATCCGGCAGCCAGTGCCAAGTCCAAAGCTGACGCGGAGTACAAGGCGCAGGCCATGGAAGCTACGTTTAAGTTGCAGAGCGGTGTAAGAGGTTATCGGGCTTTGTGGAAGCATATTCTGAATGTATCGGTTGCGGATCTGAAAAAGAATTACGGCAGCCTGAATGTGGAATTTGACCTTTGGAAGGGTGAAAGCGATGTACACGACCGTATTCCCGGCATGGTACAATATATGAAAGATGGTGGCTATGCCCATGAAAGTGAAGGCGCGCTGGTAGTGGATGTCAAAGAAGACATCGATACTAAGGAGATTCCACCTTGTATGATCTTGAAATCAGATGGAGCAGCTTTGTACAATACTACCGATCTTGCTACTATTATGGAGCGTATGGAGCTGTATGCGCCGGATGAGATGATTTACGTGGTGGATAAGCGTCAGGATCTGTATTTTGATCAGGTATTCCGCTGTGCGCGCAAGACGAAACTGGTGAAGCCTGAGACCGGCTTGAAATTTGTGGGCTTTGGTACCATGAATGGTAAGGATGGCAAGCCTTTTAAGACTCGTGAGGGCGGTGTCATGCGCCTGGAGAATCTGATCCGTGAGACCAAGGAAGAGATGTATCGCAAGATTAGGGAAGGAAGAGATATGCCGGAGGAAGAAGCGGCAGCAGTGGCTGAGATGGTGGCAGTATCTGCATTAAAGTATGGCGATCTGTCCAATCAGGCTTCAAAAGATTATATCTTTGATATTGAACGCTTTACTTCTTTTGAAGGTGATACAGGCCCTTATATTCTGTATACCATTGTGCGTATCAAGTCGATTCTTGGAAAGTATGCAGAGCAGGGTGGTAAAGTGGAAGAGGCAGGTCTGAAGGAGGCGGAGAAGCTTTCTGAGAAGGCGCTGATGCTTCAGTTGACCCAGTTTAATGCCATGATGCAGACTGCAAGTGAGGAAATCGCACCTCACAAAGTGTGCGCTTATATTTATGATCTGGCTAATGCATTTAATCACTTCTATCATGAGACGAAGATTCTGGCAGAGGAGAATGCTGATAGAAAAGCTGGATTGATCGCTCTTTTGGTACTGACTAGGGATGTGCTGGAGACTTGTATTGATGTGCTGGGATTCTCGGCGCCGGAGCGGATGTAATCTTTATAGTGAAAAGAAATTAAAAGCTATTGGAGTAAATGCCAATAGCTTTTACTGGTAACAGCGTACAAAAAAAGCCTGACTTTCAGGCTTTTTAAATAGCGAGAGGGGGACTTGAACCCTCGACACTACGGGTATGAACCGTATGCTCTAGCCAGCTGAGCTATCTCGCCATATAACATATGAACCAACTTTCGTTGGAATGGAACCTATAGGGCTCGAACCTATGACCCTCTGCTTGTAAGGCAGATGCTCTCCCAGCTGAGCTAAGATTCCATTTATCAGTCACTGTCGCAACCGACTTTGTTAGTATACTATGACTTTCTGATTTTGTCAACAACTTTTTTGAGATTTTTTTATTTTTTTCGTCAACAGTTCAGCCAGAGGCGGTATATGGGTGAGAATCGTGCTCGCACGAATTTTCACCCATATACCGCCTCTGAGGGAGCGCCCGGTAATGAGCAAAGGTAGCCGCGAAGCGGCGGAGAGCACCGTAGGTGCGGCTTTGCGAATGGGCGCGGGCTGAACGTCACTAGTACGCTTACCAAAACAATTTCAAAATTTGATTGCAAAGTAAAAGAATGTGATGTACAATAATAAGGCTCAAATTTGTAACTGAAAACATCTGAAAGGATTTTACATGAATATAGAGAACGATAAAGTTGAAACTAATAATATACCTGAACTGGAGAAACTTCTGGACAAGCGTATCCTCCGTGCTATCAAAGAAATGGGTTTCGAGAAGATGTCTCCCATTCAGGAGCAGGCAATCCCCGCATTGCTTGAGGGAAAAGACATTATCGGACAGGCCCAGACAGGTACCGGTAAGACTGCTGCATTTGGTATCCCGCTGATTCAGAAGATCGATCCGGACCTTCGCAAATTACAATCCGTGGTTTTGTGCCCCACAAGAGAGTTGGCGATCCAGGCAGCTAGTGAACTTCGCAAGCTTGCAAAATATATGCACGGTATCAAGATTCTTCCGGTTTACGGCGGGCAGGAGATAGGCCGCCAGATCAGTGGACTTAGGGGGGTGCAGATCATCGTAGGTACGCCCGGACGAGTGATGGATCATATGCGCAGGCATACGATCAAATTAGACCATGTGAATATGGTGGTCCTGGATGAAGCAGATGAGATGCTGAACATGGGATTTCGTGAGGATATGGAGCTGATCCTTGGACAAATTCCCGGCGAACATCAGACTGCACTGTTTTCAGCCACCATGCCCAAGCCCATTCTGGAGATCACCAGTAAGTTTCAAAAGGATGCCGAGCTTATCAAGGTGGCGGCAAAGGAGCTTACCATACCCCTTGTTTCTCAGGCTTATTACCGGGTGCGCAGTGAGGATAAGGATTCTGCCTGTGTCAGATTATTAGAGTATTATCAGCCCAGATTGTGCCTGATCTTCTGTAATACAAAGAAGAAGGTGGATGAACTTACGGAATGTTTAAAGCAGCATGATTTTCAGGCAGAAGGATTGCATGGTGACATGGCGCAGGCTCAGAGGGATGTGGCTATGGGACGGTTTCGTAATGGTAGTACCAGCATTCTGATCGCCACAGATGTGGCAGCCAGGGGGATCGATGTGGATGATGTGGAAGCGGTGATCAATTATGATATTCCACAGGATATTGAGTATTATGTACACAGGATTGGCAGAACCGGGCGGGCAGGCAGAACCGGAATGTCCTTCACATTAGCAGAGGGACGTGAAGTATTCCGCATCCGGGAGATCGAGCGGGTATGCCACACACAGATCGAAGAGAAACGATTGCCGGGTGCCGGTAAGGTCATGAAGGCTAAGGCCGAGAAACTGTTGGATCAGGTTTGGGAACTGAAGGACAGTGATGACATGGACTTGATGGAGAAGTTTCTGGAACGTAAGATGGAGAAAGAAGGCTGCGATGCCCTGAGCCTGGCAGCTGCTTTATTAAAGTATCATGTAGGGGAAAAAGGCAGGGAGATTCCGGTAGATGAACCGCCTGTGAAGAAAGGGCCTGGGCGGGCAGAGCATTTTCGTAGGGAGGATTCAGGCAGACGTCGCCGAGAAGGTAAATATCAGAAGGATTCCGATAGGCAGCGTGGAGAAAGCGGCCGCCGGGAACGAGGACTAAGAGAAAGGAAAGCAAAGTATGAGAATCGGTATGGGTTACGACGTACACAGGTTGGTAGAGGGCCGAAAGCTGATCATGGGCGGGGTAGAAATTCCCTATGAGAAGGGTTTGTTGGGACATTCTGACGCGGATGTATTGCTGCATGCAATATCGGATGCTCTTTTAGGTGCCGCTGCGCTGGGAGATATCGGCAAGCATTTTCCGGACAGTGATCCTGCTTATAAAGGTATCTCTTCTATGATATTGCTTCAAAAGGTAGGGCAGCTGCTTATGGAAAAAGGGTTTCTGATCGAGAATATCGACGCAACAATTATTGCCCAGGCACCCAAGATGCGACCTTATATAGACACCATGAGAGAAAATATAGCGAATGCGCTGGATATTCAGGTAGAGCAGGTGAACGTGAAAGCTACCACTGAAGAGGGTTTAGGATTTACCGGTTCCGGTGAGGGGATTTCTTCTCAGGCCATCTGTATGCTTACCAGTCCTTTTGATCTGACGGCTCAGCAGATCGCAGGAGGCTGTGAAGGCTGTCAGGGCTGCCATGCTGTGCGCTGAGCTTCTTTGGTCCTAGTGACGTTCAGCCCGCGCCCATTCCCGCACCGTCTCTGGCTGAACTGTTGCATAAAATTTTAAAGATTTACTTGACAAAAGTTTAAATTTTGCATATCTTATTAAGTAAGTGAATGATAAAAGGCAATGAGCAGGGAGAGTACTGTTTTCGTAAGGTGACAGAGAGGGATCATCATCGGCTGTAAGTGATCCTGACCATAGAAGCAGGAAGTGCATCTGTGAGCCGGTCCGGGGAAAGATTTGTATCCGGACACGTAGGCGGGCGTTAACCGTATTGAGGGAAGGTTTTAAGACCTTAAGTAGAGTGGAACCGCGGATAAATTCGTCTCTAAGTGAATGGATTTATTGGCGGTTTTTAGTGGTGTAAAATAGCAGGAGGAATTCCATGGGATTGATCAGTAATATTAAAGAAGAAATCCGTATTATCAGGGAGCGGGATCCGGCCATTCATTCAGCCATGGAGGTATTGCTTTATCCCAGTTTTAAAGTGATGATGCATTATCGGCTGGCACATAAGCTTTATTTGAAAAAACATTATTTTCTGGCCAGATATATTTCCCAGAGAGGTGTGCGCAAGACCGGGATCGAGATTCACCCGGGCGCACAGATCGGTAAAGGATTTTTCATTGATCATGGCAATGGCGTGATCATTGGAGAGACTGCCATCATCGGCAACAATGTGACGTTGTATCAGGGCGTGACGCTGGGAGGAACCGGTAAGGAGCATGGCAAGCGTCATCCCACCGTAGGAGACAACGTGATGATCAGTGCAGGAGCCAAGGTGCTGGGGTCTTTCACCATCGGTGAGAATTCCAAGATCGGCGCGGGCAGTGTGGTTCTAAGTGAAGTGCCCCCCAATTCCACGGTAGTAGGTGTGCCGGGGCGTGTGGTGAAGCGAGACAATATATCCATTCCCAGAGAAACCATGAACCAGACGGATCTGCCGGACCCTGTGAAAGAGGAAATCGCTAATCTGCAATTGGCCAATGCACAGATGAGCAGCCGATTGCTTGCAATGGAAGAAGAATTAAGGAGGAGACAACGCAATGAAATTATTTAACACACTGACAAAGAATGTAGAAGAATTTGTACCCAATGTGGAAGGCAAGGTCAATATGTATACCTGCGGTCCTACCGTTTATCATTTTGCACACATTGGTAATCTGAGAAGTTATATCATGGAGGATGTGCTGGAGAAGATTTTGCGCTATGCAGATTATGACGTAAAGCGTGTTATGAACATTACGGATGTAGGGCACTTATCTTCAGATGCCGATACCGGTGAGGATAAGATGCTGAAAGGTGCTAAGAGAGAGCATAAGACAGTCATGGAAATCGCAAAGTTCTATACAGATGCTTTTTTCAGTGATTGTGCCAAATTGAATATTAAGACACCTGATGTGGTGGAACCGGCGACCAACTGCATTGATAACTTTATCGAGATGATTAAGGTGCTTTTGGAAAAGGGATATGCTTATCAGGCCGGTGAAAATATTTATTTCGATACCTCCAAACTTTCTACTTACTATGTGTTCGGTAATCAGACAGAGGAAGAACTGATGGTAGGTGTGCGTGAGGACGTGACTGAGGATGAGAATAAGAGAAATAAGAATGATTTCGTTCTGTGGTTCACCAAGTCCAAATTTGAAGATCAGGCTCTGAAATGGGATAGTCCCTGGGGTGTAGGTTATCCCGGCTGGCATATTGAGTGTTCCTGTATCAGTATGAAGCATCTGGGTGAATACATGGATATCCACTGCGGTGGTATTGACAATATGTTCCCTCATCACACCAACGAAATTGCCCAGAGTGAAGCCTATCTTGGCCATAAATGGTGTAATTACTGGTTCCATGTGCATCATTTGAATGATCAGTCCGGTAAAATGAGTAAGTCCAAGGGAGAGTTCTTGACAGTATCCCTTCTGGAGAGTAAGGGCTATGACCCGCTGGCGTACAGATTGTTCTGTCTCCAATCCCATTACAGAAAGCCGCTGGTATTCTCTTTTGAAGCTCTGGACCAGGCAGCAGGTACCTACAAGAAGTTAAAGAAGCGTATTGCAGATCTGCCCACAGAAGGCGTTGCAGATGAGGCTGCTGTAAAGGAATATAAGACCAAGTTTGTGGAAGCTGTAGGCAATGATGTGAATACCTCTATGGGTATTACGTTGCTGTATGACGTACTGAAGGCGGAACTTTCAGGTGCCACTAAGCGTGAGATCATTGGAAGCTTTGATGAAGTTTTAAGCCTGGATCTTCTGAAGGCAGAGGTCGTAGAAGAGAGTGGTGTGGATGCGCAGCTGGAAGCTTATGTATTAGCTAAGATCGAAGAGCGTAAAGCAGCCAAGAAGGAGAAGAATTTTGCACTGGCAGACGCCATCAGAAATGAGTTGCTTGAACAGGGGATCATTCTGGAAGATACCCGTGAGGGAGTAAAATGGAAAAAGGCTTAGAATTGTTGGAACAGATCAAAGAAACCTTTGGTTGTAAAGAAACAGATGTGCGCTCTTATTCACCACTGACCCTTGCCTATATCGGCGATGCGGTCTATGAGGTGATCATCCGAACAGTGGTAGTGGAGCGTGCCAATCGGGCGGCCAATGAGCTTCATAAGCGTACAGTCATATTTGTGCAGGCCGGTACGCAGGCTGCCATGATTGAGGCACTTTTGGAAGAACTGACAGAGGATGAGGAGGCAGTGTATAAGAGAGGTAGAAATGCCAAGTCTTATACAGTACCTAAGAATGCTTCCATTCAAAATTACCGTAAGGCCACAGGCTTCGAAGCACTGGTGGGATACTTGTATCTTACAGGACAGACCGGGAGAATGCTGTATCTGGTAAAGAGGGGCATTGCAAAGCTAGGTGTGTCAATCTAGAAGTTTGGGAAGCCGTGGCGGCGAAGAAAGGAAAGAAATGGGATATCAGGAATTTACTATAGAAGGCAGAAATGCTGTAATAGAGGCTTACCGTGCAGGTAAGCCCATCGATAAGATATTTATTCTTGACGGCTGTCAGGATGGTCCCATCATGACCATCAAGAGAGAAGCCAAGAAGCATGATACTTTGATAAAGTATGTGACAAGAGAGCGTTTGGATCAGATGTCTGAGACCGGCAAGCATCAGGGCGTTATCGCTTATGCGGCAGCTTATGAATATTCTGAAGTGGAAGATATGCTGAAACTTGCGGAAGAAAGAGGCGAAGATCCAT
>JAZQGM010000004.1:0-22429 GCA_045540075.1 Acetatifactor sp.
CCCTGTGCCGTCATCAGCACTTCACGGAACACCGCATCCTCCGGATTTAAGAAATGCACGTCGCCTGTAGCTACCACCAGCTTATTATGGTCTTTTCCCAATTGAATGATTTGACGGTTCAAGTCTTTCAAAGCATCCTCATTAGGGACTGTCCCGTTTCGTACCATGAATTGATTATTCCCCAAAGGCTGAACCTCATAATAATCATAAAAATCTGCCAATGCTTCAATATCCTGAGCAGGTTTTTTCTGCAACAATGCCTGATACAGCTCTCCCGCTTCACAGGCACTGCCTATGATCAACCCTTCCCTGTACTTTTGTATCATACTCTTAGGGATCTTAGGTTGCTTATTAAAATACGTCAAATGAGACATGGACACCAAACGATACAGATTGATTCGTCCCATATCATTCTTTGCAAGCAAAATCACATGATGACTGCGAAGCTTCCTCACAGCCTCCACGCTGGATGCCCCCAGTTCATTGACCTTGGCCAGGGTATCCGCCCCCTGCTCCTTAAGCATGGGTATAAACTTTACAAAAATATGTGCCGTTGCTTCCGCATCATCCACTGCTCTGTGGTGATTTTCCAGGGAAATATTCAGTGTCTTCGCCACTGCATCCAGCGTATGCCTTGCCTGATTGGGCAAAAGCACCCTGGCAATGGCCACCGTGTCCACGTATGTATATTCCGTGGGAAGTCCCAGTCTTCTGGCGTTCTCGATGATAAAGCTCATGTCAAAGCTCGCATTATGAGCAACCAGCACACAACCTTCACAAAAAGCAAGAAACTGTGGCAGAATCACATCGATCATAGGTGCATCCATGACCATCTCATCGTTAATGCCCGTCAACTTCTCGATTTCAAAAGGAATCGGTACGTCCGGATTCACAAAGGCAGAATACCGGTCCACGATCTGTCCGCCGGACACCTTCACCGCCCCGATTTCTATGATCCTGTTATTCACCGGTGAAAAACCGGTGGTCTCAATATCAAAGACCACAAAATCCGTATCCAGATCCTGTCCCTTATCTCCTGTGACTGTCTCCTTTAAGTCGTCTACCAGATAAGCCTCTACTCCATATAAAATCTTAAAAAAATCCTGCTTATCCGGATTCTCATCTCCGGCATCTTTACGCTTGTTCTTCTCTTCTTTCCACAGATCATCCCACACATGATTGGCATCTGTAAAGCTCTGGACTGCACCGTGATCTGTGATGGCGATGGCTCTATGTCCCCACTTATATGCCCGTTTCACGATATCCTTGGCTTCCGACACACCATCCATATCACTCATCTTTGTATGACAATGAAGCTCCACCCTCTTATGGGGAGCTGTATCTTTCCTGCTAACGGTAAAATCAGGAATCTTCTTGACACCGGCGATTGAACCGATGGTCAGCTCGTGGTCAAATTTATCTACCATGCTGATGCCTTTCAGTTTGATAAATGCACCTGGCTTGATCCCGGAAAGGATCTCTGCCACCTGATCATTTCTGGCAAACATCTTCACCGTTAAGGTGTCCGTAAAATCTGTTACATCAAACATGATAATGGTCTTTTCGTTCTTAATCTCCCTCTTATCCAGATTCAGAATCTTACCGCGGATGACCACCTCACCCATTTCACCGATGATATCCTCGATCTTCATAGCCTCATCGTCGAAATCTCTGCCGTATAGCACATCAGGGTTGTCCGAACGCTTCACGCTGCCGCGATTATAATCTTCGCTACGTTCACCTCTTTTGAAGCCTTCCTTCTTTTCGCTCTTGCGAAATTCACCCTTGTGAAATTCTCCCTTCTTAAATTCAGAGTTCCCCTGAAACCCATTCTTTATGGGTAAACCTTTACCGGCACCTGCTGCAATACCATTCTCAGTGCCTGACTTTCCTCCATTGCCGGAAGTCTGACCTTTGGAACCACTTCCACTGCCCTTAATTGTACCAGATGCACCGCCCGATACCGTTTCGCCGCCTGCCGGCTGGGTTCCTCGATTTTCTTTTTGCACATCGTTCCCGTTGCCATCCTGCCCGGCAGTAACCACATCGCTGCTGCCTCTGTCACCGAACACTCTTTTTCTGATTTCTGCCACTTGCAGTTGAATTTTTAACTCATCCTCTTCCCCAAATTTTCCTTCCTTCGCTTCCCGATATTCCACCTGGATGCTCACCGGAAAGCCGCAGCGCTCTACCAATATTTTTTCAAGTACTCGTTTCAGTTCTTCTTCCCTGCTTTGAATCAGTACATTATCCTCCACTGTCACAATCACTTGTTGATCTGTGGGATATGTAATCTCTGCAGTCCGAAATGCATTATACTCCACGTGGCTGTATTCCCTTAGTTCAGCCAAAATACTGTCATAATACAGGTCCATCAGCTTCTTTGGCGTATACTGTGCTGACAATTCGAATCGCTCATATATTTTCACAGTCATTTCTGCATAGGGAAACAACTGCTTCTTAATCTGCTCCTCTACAGACCAGATCACGTCCTTCAAAATAAGCCTGCTGCTATGCAGATAAACTCTCAAAAAATCTCTGCTCTTATTTGCAGAGATTTTTTCCACACTGGTCTGTTCCATGATAGCATGAATACTTTTGTCCAACGAAAGTGAGGGAAATACCTCAAAAAATGGTTTGCCCATAAATGCCTCTTTCTTTTTCTTAATTCCTTACAGCTTATTCCTGCCAGCAATCCAATTCCTCCTGAAGGACTGCCAGAAGCTGGTCTTCAGGTACTTTTCTGATGATCTGACCTTTCTTGATCAGTAAGCCTTCCCCGATGCCGCCTGCAATACCGATATCAGCCTCCTTGACTTCTCCCGGACCGTTTACGGCACAGCCCATCACGGCCACTTTGATATCCAGTGGATAATCCTCCACCATCTTCTCCACTTTGCCTGCCAGTCCGATCAGATCAATCTGGGTACGTCCACAGGTAGGACAGGACACCACTTCAATGCCCCCCTTTCGAAGCCCAAGGGTCCGAAGGATCAATTTTGCCGATTTGATTTCTTCCACCGGATTTCCCGTAAGAGACACTCGGATGGTATCACCGATTCCCTGATTTAAGATGATTCCCAAGCCGATGGCTGACTTAATATTGCCACTCTGCACGGTGCCGGATTCCGTGATTCCTACGTGAAGGGGATATAACGTCTTGCCTGCCAGAAGTTCGTGGGCTTTTACACACATCATCACATCTGAAGACTTGATACTAATCACCAGATTGTCATATTTAAGTTCTTCAATGATACGTACTTTATCCAGTGCACTTTCCACGATGCCTTCCGCCGTCACACCACCATATTTCTCCACCAGATGCTTCTCCAGGGAGCCACTGTTTACCCCTATGCGGATGGGGATATTACGATCCTTAGCCACATCTACTACTGCCTTTACTTTGTCTATGCTGCCGATATTGCCGGGATTTATGCGAATCTTATCTGCACCGTTTTCCATGGCTGCGATGGCCATTTTATAATCAAAATGAATGTCCGCAACCAAAGGAATATGAATCTGCTTCTTGATCTCTTTTAATGCACGGGCTGCCTCTAAAGTGGGTACCGTACAACGAATGATCTCACAGCCGGCTGCCTCCAGCGCAAGGATCTGGGAAACTGTAGCCTCCACATTTTCTGTTTTTGTGTTGGTCATGGATTGTATTAAGATCGGATTACCGGCTCCGATTACTTTATCACCGATTTGGATTTGTTTTGTTTGGTTTCTGTACATGAATCTTAAACCTCCTAACTTTGCATAACAATTTAGGCTGCTAGGGACTTTAGGCCTCTGGCTGAACTGTTGATAGTATAACAAAAAACCCATCTAAAATCCAGTGGTAGATGCATTTTTCTCGTAAAAACCGGTGGAAACTTGTCTCACTTGTCCGGTCATGCATAGCTTCATCAGAATTTGCTGCATCTGATAATAGGGAATGTCTACTCCTGCAGCCTCTTTGATCTGTTCAACAGACCTAGGATAAAAATCAATGCCCTCATAGACTTTTTGGTCCAGAGCCCCGTTCTGTTTCTTTCCGTCGGCCACTTCCGTCTCTTGGTTAGGACTCATCGCTCTTGTGGGAATCATGCCGGGCACCATCCCCGGAAAACATTCGCTCATTTCCCTCAGAAAATCTTCCGGAGACAAGATGATCCCAGCTCCCTGCTTTATCAGCTTATTACAGCCGTCACTCAACCGATCTGTCAGCCGCCCCGGCACCACATAGACCTCTCTGCCCTGCTCCAGTGCCATATCTACTGTGATCAGTGTGCCGCTCTTTTGTCTGGCTTCCACCACGATCACCACATCTGACAAACCGCTGACGATACGGTTGCGGGGCGGAAAAAGCTGGGCTTTGGGTAACGTCCCCGGAGGATACGAAGACAGGATTCCACCCTGTGTCAACAACCGGTCATAAAGCTTTCTGTTGCCTGAGGGGTAGCAGATATCCACCCCACAGCCAAGTACACCATAAGAAGTACCACCGGCTTCCAGACAAGTGGCCTGGCTGATACCGTCTATTCCTCTGGCCATACCGCTGATCACCTGTACACCATTCTTACCCAGCACCTTCCCTAGCTCCCCGCCCACGAAACGTCCATATTCCGAGCATTCTCTGGCTCCAATGATGGCAACTGACAAGACATCTTCCTCGGGCACCTCTCCCTTCACATAAATACCATAGGGCGGATCGGGGATATTGCGAAGCCGCTCCGGATATGCCTCACTAGACATGGTAAGAAACCGAATGCCCTGTTGCTCTAATTTCTCGTACTCTGCCAACACATCCCAGTTTCTAAGACTACTGACAGCCTCACCAATAGTCTGTTGCTGCTTTGGTGTCAACAGATGCCCATACTCAGGCGGCACACCTTCGCCTGCTTTCTTCCATCTTCCATAAATCTCCCGGGGATCCTTATGTACCTGTGTCAATTGTATCAAGGTTTTATCTCCCACCCCCGCCAGATTACTTAGCCAGTAGGCATAGGCATTCTTTTCTTCCGCTTCTGTCATTCTAATACCGTTCTTCTTCATCCATTCTCCTCCTCATTTATAGGTTCCGGTCATCTGTCTGGCTACTCCAGTAAATCCTGTCATTGGTTCTGTAACAAATGGCCTCCAACAGATGCTCTTCCTGTATCTGCTCCTCTCCTGCAAGATCTGCAATGGTGCGGGCCACACGCAGGATTCTGTAATATCCCCTGGCGCTTAACTGCATAGATTCATAAGCCTCCTCCATCACTTTCTGCTGCACACTGCCAAGAGAACAATATCTCTCCATATCTGCTGAAGAGACCTCAGCATTGAAATGGATCCCTGTTCCCTGATACCGCTTTTCCTGCATCTTTCTGGCCTCCATCACCCGATGCCTGATGGCCTCACTGCTTTCTCCCCCCTTCTTACGAAGGCTTGCCATGTTCACCGGTCGTATCTCCACGCACAGATCGATCCTGTCAAGCACCGGCCCTGAAACCTTACCAAGGTACTTTCTGATAGAAGACTCACTGCACCGACACCGATTTCTGTCCGGATAATACCCACAGACACATGGATTCATGGCAGATACCAGCATAAAATCTGCCGGGTAAGTCACATTACCGTAAGCCCTGGCAATCTGCACCTCATGCTCTTCCAAGGGCTGACGCATACAATCCAGTGTGGCTCTTGCAAATTCCGGCAACTCGTCCAAAAACAGCACCCCTCTGTGTGCCAGAGACATCATTCCCGGCCTGGGCACACCACTGCCTCCTGTCAGCGCCGCCTTGGTCACTGTATGATGGGGGCTCTGAAAAGGCCGTATTTTCACAATGGGCTGAGACTCTTTTAACAACCCTGCCACGCTGTATATAGAGGACACCTCCATACTTTCTTCCCTGGAAAGGGGCGGCAAAATTCCAGGAATCCTTTTGGCGATCATACTTTTTCCGGCTCCCGGCGGTCCGATCATCAACAGATTATGGAAGCCTGCTGCCGCAATCTCCGCCGCTCTTACAGCTCCCTCCTGTCCACACACATCGCTGAAATCAGGCACCTTTTCCTGTGTCGCACCAAAGCTCTCCTCACCAAGGCTTACACAAGGTAAAATACTATCCTGATACCGCCCATCCTCCTGCAGAAAACGAATTACCTGGCAGATATGATCTGCACCTCTGATGGCAACTTCCGATACAGCTGCTCCTTCTACTGTATTCTGACCGGAGACAACGCAACACCTGATGCCACACTTGGCCGCCTCCCGCACAATAGGCAAAATTCCTTGCACCGGCTTAATCTCCCCATCCAGCCCCAGTTCTCCCACAAACAGAATCCCTTCCGTGGCTGCTTGGCTAAAATACCCCATAGCAGCAAGCATTCCCACTGCAATCGGCAAATCATAGGCAGTCCCTTCCTTTCTAATATGAGCAGGCGCCAGATTCACCGTGATCTTCATAGGCGGTAGGTCATACCCTGCATTGCGAAGCGCCACCTGCACCCGCTCTTTCGCCTCCCTGACCTGGCCGCCAAGAGACCCTACCATGCCAAAACCCGGCAAACCGGTAGAAATATCCACCTCTACCTGCACCAAATAAGCCGTAATACCATACAGCCCTCCCGAATAAATCCTACTGATCATAAAATCTCCTTTCTTTTTTCTCTGTTACTGTCCATATTTAGTTGTAAATTCGGGGAAACACAATGATATAATGAATGAATTTCCTAGAATATCAGATTGCGGAAGGGACATCAGTGCACTGACCTAGCAGCACACCTGCCACCTCCAACCTTGTTAAAAATATTGCCGGAGTTTACCCAGCGCCTTTTTCTCAATACGCGATACATAGCTCCTTGAGATACCAAGCTTTGCACCGATTTCACTCTGGGTAATCTCCTGCCTGCCACCCAGACCGTACCTATATACGATGATCTCTTTTTCCCGGGGCGAAAGACAATCATCCAACAACTTTTGCAACTTTTTAATATTATTACTTAGCTCCAGGCTCTCTACCACATCTGTCTGTTGCTGTTCGATCACATCTACCAGATGAATCTCATTTCCTTCTTTATCCTGACCAATAGGTTCAAAAAGCGACACTTCCCGGGAGGTTTTCTTCTTGCTCCTAAGAAGCATCAGAAGCTCATTATCGATACAGCGACAAGCATAAGTGGCCAACCTTCCTTTTCCGGCATCAAAGGAATCTATCGCTTTGATCAATCCGATGCAGCCGATGGAAATCAAATCTTCCATGTCTTCATCCACATTCTGGTACTTCTTCGCCACGTGGGCTACCAGGCGCAGATTCCTCTCGATCAGGACTGCCTTGGCCTTCCTCGCCTCTTCCTCGCTACCTTCTCTAAGCAGTCTCACATACTCTGCTTCTTCTCCTGAGGTTAAAGGTTTTTGAAAGGTTTTCAAAATAACCTCCGTAGGATTTCTCTTAACAATAGTCTATGATGAAATCCTGCCGCAAGTGCCTTTCCCAATCAAAAGATTGTTCCAGCTCTTAAAATAAAAACTGTGCCATCACATAATTGCTGATATCCATACCTTTGTCTGTCAGATAGTAAAAGACATCCTCTCCTAATCCCTCTCTAAAGGCCAGAAGCCCATCCGCCACGTTCTTTTGCAGCACCTCTTTGTACACATCCTGAAGCTTGCGCCCAAATATCTTCCAAAACCCATTGGAAGACACTCCTTCTGTCATCCGAAGTCCCAGAAACATAAATTCTTCCATTTGTTCCTCTACAGATAATTGCTGAAATTCTTCCCTGCACAAAAGAGGTTGCCTGATATACTCTTCAAGACTTTGGCCGTTACGAAATCTACACTGCTTCATAAAAGAAGCGGCCCCGATTCCAAATCCCAGATACTCTTTTCGCTGCCAATAACCGCAGTTATGGCGACACTCATAGCCATTCAAAGCATAATTGGAGATCTCATACCTATGGTAACCATTGGCACCAAGAATCTCCCCGGTCAAAGCATACATCAATCTCTCACTGTCCTCATCCGGCAATGCGAGATTCTCCTGTTTCCAAAGATCATAGAAAGGTGTCCCCTCCTCTATGATCAGACTATAAGCCGATATATGATTCGGCTTAGGGCAAAGCCCCATCAGCATATCCAGGGTCTGCCTATAACTTTCCACAGTCTGCCCCGGCAATGCACTCATCACATCTACATTGATATTCGTAAATCCAGCCTCTAAAGCCTCGTTATAAGTCTTTGTAAACTGCTCCAGTGTATGAATCCTTCCAAGATTTCTTAATTCTTCATCAGACGCCGACTGTAATCCGATACTCAGCCTGTTGATTCCCGCCTTCCGATAAATTTGCAACTTATCCCTATCCACGGTTCCCGGATTTACTTCTATGGTAATCTCAGGGTTCACCGCAAGATCATAATGATCTTGCAACACCTTCATCACTCGTACCATCCACCCGGCATCTACCACTGAGGGCGTACCCCCACCGATAAAAACAGTCTGCACTTCATACTCTCCGCCTTCCTCACTCCTGTCTGTCAGTTCTGAAAGCAGAGCCTCCATATATCTCTCCTGCATGCAATGATCTGCAGGACTTGACAAAAAATCACAATAGTGACATTTTCTGACGCAGAAAGGAATGTGCAGATATAGCTCCAATGGTCGTTTATCCCGATTATTTCCTGTCATCTAACTTCAACACACTCATAAATGCTTTCTGAGGGATCTCCACGTTGCCGATCTGGCGCATACGCTTCTTACCCTCCTTCTGTTTCTCAAGGAGCTTCTTCTTACGGGTGATATCACCGCCATAACACTTGGCAAGCACATCCTTTCGCACCGCCTTAACCGTCTCTCTGGCAATGATCTTGCCCCCCACAGCCGCCTGAATAGGAATCTCAAACAAATGTCTGGGAATCTCATCTTTCAGCTTCTCGCACATCTTACGTCCTCTCTCATAGGCAGAATCTGCATGCACGATAAAGGACAATGCATCCACCTCTTCCCTGTTGATCAGGATGTCCAGCTTCACAAGACTGGACTGCTCATACCCTTTCAAATCATAGTCAAAGGATGCATACCCTCTGGAACGGGATTTCAAAGCATCGAAGAAATCATAAATGATCTCATTTAAGGGAAGCTCATACTTTAACAGAGCTCTGGAGCCCTCGATATATTCCATTCCCAGATATTTACCACGCCTCTCCTGACAAAGTTCCATGATAGAACCGATAAACTCAGAAGTTACCATGATCTCCGCACTGACAATGGGTTCCTCCATATATTCAATCTCCGAAGGATCCGGCATATTAGAAGGATTGGTCAGTTCAATAACTTCACCATTGGTCTTATAAATCTTATAGACTACACCGGGAGCCGTGGTTACAAGATCCAGATTATACTCCCTCTCCAATCTCTCCTGAATGATCTCCAGATGCAATAATCCCAAGAAACCGCAGCGGAAGCCAAATCCCAATGCAATAGAGGTCTCCGGCTCATAATGTAAAGAAGCGTCGTTCAACTGCAACTTCTCCAACGCATCCCTTAAGTCAGGATACTTGGCACCATCCGCAGGATAGACACCGCAATATACCATAGACTGAACCTTCTTATAACCGGGCAAAGGTTCTGCACAGGGTCTCTTGTCATCCGTTACCGTATCACCCACCGCAGTATCCTTCACATTCTTAATGGAAGCCGTGATATAACCTACCATTCCGGCACTCAGCTCCTCACAGGGAATGAACTGTCCGGCACCAAAATACCCCACTTCCACCACTTCCTGCTTTGCACCGGTAGCCATCATACGGATGGTGGTTCCCTTTCTCACCGTTCCTTCCATGATGCGACAGAATATGATCACACCTTTGTAAGAATCATAGATAGAGTCAAAGATCAGAGCCTGCAAGGGATTCTCCGGATTCCCCTTAGGGGCCGGTATCTTCTCCACCACCTGCTCCAACACATCTTCAATACCGATGCCGTTCTTAGCAGAGATCAGCGGTGCATCCTGAGCCTCCAGACCGATCACGTCCTCGATTTCCTCCTTCACTCTGTCAGGCTCTGCACTGGGAAGATCTATCTTATTGATCACCGGAAATACATCCAGATTGTGATCCAGTGCCAGATATACATTGGCAAGTGTCTGCGCCTCGATCCCCTGGGCTGCATCCACCACCAGAATGGCTCCGTCACAGGCTGCCAGAGATCTGCTGACCTCATAGTTAAAGTCTACATGTCCCGGGGTATCGATCAGGTTAAAAATGTATTCTTCTCCATCTTTGGCTTTATAAACAGTTCTCACGGACTGGGCCTTGATGGTAATACCTCTCTCCCTCTCAAGATCCATGTTGTCCAACACCTGGGCCTGCATCTCACGGCTGGTCAAAAGACCTGTCTTTTCTATAATTCTGTCAGCAAGTGTGGACTTGCCGTGGTCTATATGTGCAACAATACAAAAATTGCGGATTTTGCTTTGGTCAATCGCTGCCATCTGTCCGTTCCTTTCCTACGCTCCGTTCGAAATATAAAATGATTGTAACAGAAAAGTGCTCAAGTCGCAAGAGGAAATTTAGCCTTGCCCGGACAGAACCATATCCAGAATATGTGCCAAGGGATCACAGGCGTTCATGGCTTCCTCCACTGTATTATTCTGAGCCCCCAATTCAATCAACAGATTTTTGGGGCGAAGATGCATGTTGTAGCGATATGCCTTCAGATAAACCTTTCGGGTAAGACCGGGATAGTATTCCAACGCGTTCTTTTGCATCTGGAAAGAAAAAGCCAGATTTTCTTCCAGATTCTCGTTATATAGGTAGGATATGTTACCTGTTTTTCTGGTACGGCTCAAACCATTAAAAAACATAAATCTGGCCGTAGGACGACCATCGATTTCAGTTACCAGACGAGTACTTTCATCCATAGCATCTCTATGCAAGTCAATGACCACCTGAATCTGTGGTTTCTCTTCCAAAATCTTCTCTATCTCAGGCAATGCCACCGAATATGCATCATCTCTGGAAGGAAGATCGTAGGCTGCCGTATGGTGAAGCACCTGATAGCCATAGGTTTCCTGCAGAATCTGAGCCAGACGCTCCCCTACGCCTACGATAGTGGTGCTACTGTCTCCCGGCACCGAATCTGCAAATGCCTCCTGAGAATGGGTATGATAGATTAATATCTGCGGGCCTTCTGTCTCTTTGGATACCCTCATATCAACAGAAGACAGCTTTTCTACATTCAACAGCTCACTGCCGGCCATGGTAGACTTATCTACCGTATAAAAAGTCTTAATTAAAGTCTCAAAATCTGCAAGCGCAGCCATATCTACCACTTCAAGCCTGGTGGTTCGGGGCACAAAGGCTGTCCCCGTGTAAATCATATCCTGCTCCTTCGAACCAACCATTTCTTGTGCGGTATTTACTTCAAGTTGTCCTCTGGCAGCCTGATTTTCGGCCTGAAACAAAGCTTCCAGAGATTCTCCCCAAGCATCCTCGCCTGCGCTTTCATTTTCCGTCGGTCTATTTTCATCCCCTGCATGTATTTCCTCCTGGCCTTCCGCCTTCATCACCATCTCCATGGTCATTTCTTCTGTCCCGGAAACCGCTCCATCCTGTGAATCACTTTTCAGATAAAATAATGGCACCAACTCTTCTACCTGATCATAAATTATACGCTGTATAGAACCTGTGCTGTTACTCCCGGCAAAAGAAAACATAGGCATAAAAGCACTCCAAACACCTGCACTGATTTCATTGGCTATGTATTGTTCCAAAGCAATTTTCATGGAACTATCATGCTTTTCCTGATCCTTTTTCCCGGAAAGCCCCATGACAAATATCATAAAAGCCAGTCCTGCCACACCCATAGCAGGACCGACATAACGCTTTTTGTTTTTTAAGTTCATACACTTCCTAACACTTTA
Organism: Acetatifactor sp.; assembly: GCA_045540075.1. GTDB lineage: Bacteria > Bacillota > Clostridia > Lachnospirales > Lachnospiraceae > Acetatifactor. The sequence goes on from JAZQGM010000004.1 coordinate 11,890, forward strand.
CGTTATTTTAATATATGCGGATGCAGACAGGACTATTCCCCCTCATGCTCGGGAAGCTCCAACGCCAGATTAATACCTTCCGATACAGTGTAACTTACTCTCTTGATGACTGCGTCGATATCCTTTCCTGTCATATACATATTATTCAGTTCAGAAAAAGCAGAACGATGCTGCCCCATATATTTCACTCTGTCAAATTCCTCGTCACCACTCAACAGCTTCTCCAAGGCATCTCCCACTATGGTGGCAGCATCTACCACTGTGGGTACTCCTATCGCGATCACAGGCACACCAAGGCTTTCCAGTGTCAATGCATTCCTGTGATTTCCCACCCCGGAACCGGGCTGGATACCGGTGTTGGTGATCTGCACCGTCCTGTTCAGACGTTTGGTACTGCGGGCTGCAAGGGCATCGATCACTACCACCACATCCGGTTTGGTCTCACCTACCACACCCTTGATAATCTCCGCAGTCTCCATACCGGTCTTAGCCATTACTCCGGGTTCAATGCTGCTGATCAGGTTTATGGTCTGCCTGTTGTATGCGGCTTTGCCGTAAGTCTTCACCATATGTCTGGTGATAAACAGATTGTCCACCACCTGTGGTCCCAAAGCATCTGCTGTCACCTCCCGGTTCCCCAGCCCCACTACCAGAATGGACTGTTCTGTATCGCTGCCCGGTATCATATCCTGAAGTTCTTTCGCTAGGCATTCCGAAATTTCCCGATGATAGCCATCGTCAGGCTCCACCATGGACGGGGCCTCCATGGTCACATAGACTCCTATGGGTTTTCCCATGGCTTTGGCAGCGTTCTTCGTATCGATCATCACCTTTGTCACACGGATATCATCTTCTTCTCTGTAATACTCCTCCACACGTACGCCTCGAAGCTCACTGTCTGCCTCCGTGATACTCTCCCGAGCCTCCAGTGCCAAATCCGTCCTCACCTGAAAATTACTCATCTTCTTCTCCTCCTGTTCCGGACGGCAGCCACCGGCCGAATATCGTATTTTAATTGTAACTACTGCTGGTAACAGTTTAAACGCCCTAGTGACGTTCAGCCCGCGCCCATTCGCAAAGCCGCACCTACGGTGCTTTCCGTCGCTTCGCGACTACCTTTGCTCATTAGCGGGCGCTCCCTCAGAGGCGATATACGGATGAAAATTCGTGCAAGCACGATTTTCATCCGTATATCGCCTCTGGCTGAACTGTTACTGATTGTATTATAATCAAAATTTTCCCAAAATATGTATTGACAAAAGTGAGTTTTTTTTATACAATATAACAGTATGTTTATTTAGTCCCCCGTGTCTGGCTAAAGTATAACATTTTTGAGTAACCCTTGCCCCAATGCGTGGGGTAGAATGCATATGAAAATGGAGGTGTAGATCTTGGCTAACATCAAATCTGCTAAAAAGAGAATTTTAGTAAACCGCACAAAGGCTGATAGAAATAAAGCGATCAGATCCGGCGTTAAGACAGCTATGAAGAAAGTATTTGCTGCTATCGAAGCTGGTGATAAGGAAGCTGCTAAGGCTGAACTTGCTGCTGCTACTAAGACAATCGAGATGGCTGGTACCAAAGGCGTTTACCACAAGAACAACGTTGCCAGAAAAGTTTCCCGTCTTAGCAAAGCTGTAAACGAGATGGCTTAATTTTGCAACATAAAGAAAAATAAATCAACCAAAAACACCCATACCGTCATGTGGGTGTTTTTTTATTCCTTTTTATCACATTGATAATCCCCAAAGTTTCCTGTAACCAGACGCCCACAGCATCCCTGTGTGGGCAACGATTCTTTACCTGCGCATCCCACCCCCACCATGTCTAACGCCGCCGCTGCTCATGTGGCTGCCACCTCTGCTTCCACCCCCGCCGCTACTACTTGGCTTAGGTATATGTCTTCTGGTCACAAATTTATTAACCAGTTGGTCTGACTTTGCCCGAAACTCCGGTCTGCCTCCTGCCACGTATTCATTGACTGCCATTGTATCCTTTCCCAGAGGAGATTTGATCTTTACCGCCACAAACACAAACATCACAATCACCGATATCAACAGCAAGATTCCCGGGAATGGAATGTCCGCGTTCATTTTATAAGAGACCGCTTCAATATATGCGCAATATGCCTTATATGGATTGGCTTTTACCTCATAATACACCGCTTGTAATACATCGTCGATATCCCTATTACCGAACTGCTCGTATACCCGTCCACAAGTAGAAAGCCAGCTCCCCGCCTGCCCTTCATACCAGTTATCCAAAAGAAGAACACCATCCCCATGCGACTCGTCATAACCATAATTGTACTGGTCATAAAAATCATCTGCCAGGTTACGCATGTTCTTTTCCCACTCATAATCACTGCTTCCCACCTGCTTATTTATGGTCACAAGCACAATATCACACTGGATTTTTTCCTCTGCCTCTTTGATCAGTTGTCGAAGATTATCTTCCTCCTGTGCCGTAAGTACTTGTGCATGATCATACACTCTCTCAGAAGGTGCACTTTGATTCCCTCTTGCCGAAGTATCTTTTTTCAAATAGGAAACACCTACTATGACCCATAGCACAAACACGATTCCCAGTATGATAAACCAGAATCTAAAATAACGTAAAAACTGCTTTACAGCCTGTCTCTGTATCTCTTTACTCATCCTTATACCCTCCGTTTTCACTGTTTACAGCATCATAAAACCTTGATTGCTCCGCAATCACGGTATGGATGACCATTCGGCCATTTCCTACCTACAATAAGAACATTATACCATAATAAGCAAACAGTAATATTCCGGTCAGCACAGCCCACAACGTCGCACCGTAAGCCCAGACTTTCCCGGCTGATACAGGCACTTTACCTACAATTTTGGCAGTCTGACCATTGATATAAAAAGGATAATCCTTATTCTTGTACTGATAAGCATATTTCCACACAGGAAGCAGCCCATAATTAGCTTTCAGGCTATTGACCTTCAGGCTCTTTTCCCGGTCCGATATGTTTCCATAACCGGTGATGCTCTGCCTTACCAGATTCACCGTATCCTCCTCCATCTTCTGTCTGGAACGAACCTGCATTTCTTCTGCTGCGTAATTGTACCGTTCAGCCAAAAATCCGGACATATACTCCGGCTTAAAGGGCTCTAACTGTTCATACCGATAAGGCTCCATCAGATCCATAATCTCATCCGGCATCTTCATAGAGGCATCTGCCGGCACTTTTTCAAAACTAACATTGACATCCCTATAGATATCAAAAACACTGGTCTCTGTATACTGTGTCTCGCCAGTGGTCCACACTCTCACCTTGCGCCCTTCTCCCCGATATGTATAGTTTACATTATAATCATGTAACCAGAAAGGCACATAATTACCTTCTATGGTATTTAGCTGCACCTCTGACAGAAAATCAGTGGGGGCAAAGGTACACCGCTTGAACTTCTCTCGCATCAGCTTCTTCACCATATCCTTGCTGTACTGGAATGGAATCATATAATCCGGGCTAAATTCTCCCTCAACACGCTCATTAAAAATAATATAATTGTCACAATAAGGACACTGGGTGGCACTGGTATATTCCTCTATCGGTACCTCACCGCTACAGTTGGGACAGATTTGGATGTCACCTTCTGTATCCTTTCGCTGCTCGCTCTTTTCACTATCACAGAACGGACAATACATTCCCTTTTTCTCAGGACTGTAAATCACATTACCGCCACAATTCTTACATTGAAAAATCATACGCTGCCTCCCATCTATAAATTCTCAGTCGCTCACTTATGCTGCATATCGGCACTGCCTGTAGCTGCCAGTTCTCTGATTACTTCTCCTGCCAGAATCAACCCTGCCACAGCCGGCACAAATGCACAACTTCCGGGAGTAGAGCGACGCACTTGCCCGGTGGAATCTGAAATGCCTTCTGATTCTGTAAGAGCAGTAACCGCAAGGGGTGTCATGGCTACTTCTCTGGAATAAACCACTTTCAGCTTGGGAATGCCCCGGACCTTCAATTCTCTTCTCATCACCTTTGCAAGAGGGCACACACTAGTCTCATAAATATCAGCCACTTCCAGTCTGGTTGGATCCAGCTTATTACCGGTTCCCATACTGCTGATCATGGGAATCTCCATTTCATATGCTGCCACTGCCAGATCCAGTTTAGCCGTCACTGTGTCTATGGCATCCACGATATAATCAAACTTCTCAAAAGGAAATTTCTCCCGCTCTTTAGGTAAATAAAAGCATTCATAGGTGGTCACTGTGCAATCGGGATTGATGCTCTCGATCCGCTTCTTCATGACCCGGGTCTTATATTGACCTATCGTATCATAAGTAGCTATAATTTGCCTGTTTATATTAGAAATATTTACTGTGTCATTATCTATCAGATCAAGATGACCTACGCCGCTTCTGGCCAAAGCCTCCACCACATGACCACCTACTCCGCCGATTCCAAAGACTGCTACACGCTTTTCTGAAAGATTTGCAATTCCATCCTCCCCAAGCAACATAGCCGTCCTGACAAACTGTTCCTTCATTCTATTCCTCCGCTGTTTTATGCCTCATTTCTAGATTTTATTATACGTAAATTTTGCGATATCGTCAATGATTTTATTCATTGCTGAACTGTTTCCAATATTTACTTGTTGATTTCTCTGAGAAATGTATTATTATATCTATGTAACATTTTTGTAATATTTTCGTAATGAAAGGAGACATTTATGAAGAAAAAAAATTTAATGGCAGGAATACTGATTGCATCAGCAGCAATGGCTGGGACTTCTGTTACGGCAAATGCCGCAATGCCACAAAATGTGAACATAAAATCTAACAGAGTGAAAGTGATCCGAATTGGACAGGGATGTGATGTGGATTCTTTGCTTTCGCAACTTCAAAGTTGCATGCCGGGGATTTCGTTTCCTCAGTTTCAACAGCCGGATGTAGAAAATTCATGTCCTGAAGTTCCAGAGGTAGAGCTACCCACTCCCGGCCTTCCTTCTCCCGAACTGCCGGAGCAAGAAACTCCTTCCCCTGAATTACCGGAACTAGAAACACCTACTCCGGAGTTACCAGAACAGGAGAAGCCTTCACCGGAATTACCGGAGTTAGAAGTACCTTCACCGGAATTTCCGGAACAGGAAAAGCCTTCACCGGAGTTGCCGGAACAGGAAAATCTTACGTATGTAGAACAGGTGGTTCAATTGGTGAATGTAGAGCGCGCCAAAGAAGGCATTGCACCACTGACACTGAATACCAAGGTGTCTGCTGCTGCGCAGGTACGTGCCAAAGAGATCGTAGCAAGCTTCTCCCATACCAGACCTGATGGTTCCTCTTTTGCCACTGCCTTAAAGGAGCAGAATATCAGCTACCGCAGAGCAGGGGAAAATATCGCATGGGGCCAGAAGAGTCCACAAGAGGTAGTAACTGCCTGGATGAACAGTTCAGGACACAGAGCTAATATTATGAACGAGAATTTTACATCTATTGGTGTGGGATATCACCTTCAGAATGGTGTGAACTACTGGTGTCAGCTGTTTACTTCATAAACACCATACTTATTCATTTCGGATAAACAATTCCAAATAGACGAAAATGCCTGTAAACAACACTCCGCTTGGAGACCACTGCTGTTTACAGGCATTTCCGTTCTACCAATATCGTCTTTACACCACATTACGGTCAGACAAGCCAATACAAAGTATATGTACCTGCCCACTTTACCACTGCTTGTGACAGAATAAAGATACCAACAGATGCAGAGAACGGAAAATGCAATGACCATCGTATCCGTATAGGGTATGATTCTCCAGGGACTGAATACCCTAGGCCACATACACAGCCAGTCCACTCATTTTCATCACCATACCGTCTCTACCTTCATATTATGTTTATATAGCTTTTTATTTTCAGCATAACATTTATTGGTGCAACAAAAAGCCCATTTCCTCAAATATAGTCGCATTAAAGACTTTCACATCAGAAGAAATGGGGCTTTTGATTTGTTATAAAATTTAATTATTTATTGTAGTTCACAATAGCACCAAAATCCGGCTTCAGGGATGCGCCGCCTACCAGGCCGCCGTCGATATCCGGCTGTGCAAAGAGTTCCGGAGCGCTGGAAGCAGATACAGAACCACCGTATTGGATGCGGATGGCTGCTGCTGTTGCATCATCATAGATCTCAGCAATACAGTCACGGATTGCTTTACATACTTCCTGAGCCTGCTCAGTGGTAGCCACTTTACCGGTTCCGATAGCCCAGATAGGCTCGTAAGCAATCACAGCTGCAGCTGCCTGCTCTGCGGTTACGTTAAGGAAAGCGATCTTGATCTGCTGACGGATGAAGTCGATGGTAACGCCCTGTTCTCTCTGGGTCAGGGTCTCACCACAGCAGATGATGGGGGTGATGCCATGCTCGAAAGCCTTCAGCACTTTCTTATTTACAGTCTCATCGGTCTCTGCAAAATACTCTCTTCTCTCGGAATGTCCGATGATCACGTATTTTACTCCTACGTCGGTGAGCATGTTAGGAGCGATCTCTCCGGTGTATGCCCCCTTCTCTTCGTAGTACATATTCTCAGCACCGATATTGATGTTGGAACCCTTAGCTGCTTCCATAGCAGGAATGATATCGATAGCAGGTACGCAGAATACTACGTCTACATCGTCATTGGCAACAAGGGGTTTTAAGGTATTTACCAGTTCAACGGCCTGACTGGGAGTCATGTTCATCTTCCAGTTACCAGCAATGATTTTCTTTCTAGCCATTTTATTTTCCTCTTTTCGGTTATTTTTTATTTATCGTCAGCTGCAGCTACGCCGGGAAGCTCCTTGCCCTCAAGGAATTCCAGAGAAGCACCGCCACCAGTGGAGATATGACTCATCTTGTCACCGAAGCCAAGCTGGTTTACAGCAGCTGCAGAGTCACCGCCACCGATAATGGTAGTTGCATCGGTCTCAGCCAGAGCCTTAGCTACTTCGATAGTTCCTGATGCCAGAGTGGGGTTCTCGAATACGCCCATAGGACCGTTCCAAACAACAGTCTTGGCAGCTTTTACAGCATCAGCAAACAGCTCTGCAGTCTTAGGTCCGATATCAAGACCCTTCATATCAGCAGGGATCTTATCAACATCTACATAAGCAACTTCGATAGGTCCGTCAATAGGATTGGGGAACTCTGCTGCAATAGCAGTATCAATCGGGAGCAACAGATTCTTGCCCAGTTTCTCTGCCTTATCCATCATCTCTTTACAATAATCCAGCTTCTCATCATCTACCAGAGAGCTGCCTACTTCCATGCCCTGTGCCTTTAAGAAAGTGTAAGCCATACCACCACCGATAATCAGGGTATCGCATTTCTCAAGCAGGTTGGAAATAACATTCAGCTTATCAGCAACCTTTGCACCACCCAAGATAGCCACGAAAGGTCTAACTGGATTCTCTACAGCATTACCCAGGAAATCGATTTCCTTCTGCATCAGATAACCAACTACATTCTCGCCGCCCTTTGCGGTGATGAACTGGGTCACACCTGCTACAGATGCATGTGCTCTGTGGGAAGAACCAAATGCATCACATACGTACAAATCAGCCAGTTCAGCCAGTTCTTTGCTGAATTCTTCGCCATTCTTGGTCTCTTCTTTGCCACGGAAACGTGTATTCTGAAGCAGAACCACATCGCCCTCTTCCATAGCTGCAACAGCTGCAGTAGCAGCTTCTCCGGTTACATTGTAGTCTGCTACGAAAGTAACCTTCTTGCCCAGCTTCTCGCTAAGTCTCTCAGCTACAGGTGCCAGAGATTCGCCTTCGTTGGGGCCATTCTTTACCTTGCCCAGGTGGGAGCAAAGGATTACCTTGCCGCCATCGTTTAACAGCTTCTGAATGGTAGGAAGAGCTGCCACGATACGGGTCTCATCGGTGATCTCACCATTTTTAAGGGGTACATTAAAGTCGCATCTTACAAGGACTCTTTTGCCCTTTGCATTAATGTCATCAACTGATTTCTTGTTTAAGCCCATTTTAGTGCCTCCATAATTTAAATTGTGAAAGGGCCCGGCCCTTAAGACCGGACCCCTGATAGGTCTTGTTCATGCAAGCAGCATGTTTTCCTGCGCCTTACGGCTGTGGTAAAACTTATGCTAACTCGCTGAAGTACTTGATGGTACGAACCATCTGAGAGGTGTAGCTGTTCTCGTTGTCATACCAAGAAACAACCTGTACCTGAGTATTGCCATCTTCCATAGGAGCAACCATGGTCTGAGTAGCATCGAAGATGGAACCGTAGGTGCTGCCAATGATATCGGAAGATACGATCTCGTCCTTGGTAACTGCGCCCTTAACAACTGCTACCAGGATAGTGGTAGATCCGGTAGGGGTAGGAACACGCTGAGCAGAACCGATCAGCTTGCCGTTCAGTTCAGGAATAACCAGACCGATAGCCTTTGCAGCACCGGTAGAGTTAGGAACGATATTGCAAGCGCCTGCACGGCTTCTTCTAAGGTCACCCTTTCTCTGAGGACCGTCAAGGATCATCTGGTCACCGGTGTATGCGTGAACAGTGGTCATGATACCGCTCATAACAGGTCTGCAGTCATTCAGAGCCTTAGCCATAGGTGCTAAGCAGTTGGTGGTACAAGAAGCTGCGGAGATAACAGTATCTTCGGGCTTCAAGGTGTTGTGGTTAACATTGTAAACGATGGTAGGCAGATCATTACCTGCAGGAGCAGAGATAACAACCTTACGAGCGCCTGCTGTGATGTGAGCAGAAGCCTTGTCCTTAGAGGTGTAGAAACCGGTACACTCTAATACAACGTCAACTTTCAGCTCGCCCCAAGGAAGCTTGCTTGCATCAGCCTCTTTGTAGATGGTGATGGTCTTGCCGTTTACAGTGATATTGTCCTCACCTGCTACTACGGTGTCAGCATATTTGTATTTACCCTGAGAAGAGTCATATTTCAACAGATGTGCCAGCATCTTAGGGCTGGTCAGATCGTTGATCGCTACTACTTCATATCCTTCTGCATCAAACATCTGTCTGAATGCAAGACGACCGATACGGCCGAAACCATTAATTGCAACTCTTACTGCCATTTTAGATTCCTCCTAAAATATAATAAATTTAATTTATAGCATTTTGCCATCAAATATGGTTTGACAAAATTTTATCAGCATTCCTATTTTACCCAATTTCTTTCAAAAATTCAAGATGTATTTGAAAAATAATTAGTAATTCATACAATTTTTATAGTTTCGGCCATTTCACCATAGGATTTTGGACAGTTTTGTGGTATGATATTGCCATAATACTTGAGGAGGTCGCTAAAATGCCTATAAAAGCAGACTATCATTTACATACTTCCTTCTCCGGCGACGCCACATCTTCCATGGAAGAGATGATACAACAGGGCATCCGCCTGGGACTTACCCATATGTGTTTTACAGATCATTATGATTACGAGCTTCCCAATACAGGGGATCTGCCGGATGATTATTTCATTGTCAACACTGACTCCTATCTCTACGAATTTCTTAGAATGAGAGAGAAATACAACGGGCAGATCAAGCTAAACTTCGGTATCGAATTGGGACTTCAGCCCCATTTGGTACGCCATAATGCCGTGTATGCCAAGAGCTTTGATTTTGACTTCATCATCGGCTCCTCCCATGTGTGCAATAAGAAAGATCCCTATTATCCGGAATTCTACGAGGGACGAAGCGAGGAAGAAGCATATAGGGAGTACTTCTCTTCTATTATCGAGAACATCCGGACCTTTTCCAATTTCGATGTATACGGACATCTGGACTACGTAGTCCGCTATGGCCCTAATAAGGATCAGAGATATACTTATGAAAAATATAGGGATCTTCTGGATCAGATTATTAATCTTTTGTTAGATAAAGGAAAAGGAATCGAAATTAATACAGGTGCTGTGAAAGCCGGCCTGAAAGAACTGCATCCCTGCACCGCTTTGCTGAAGCGGTATCGCGATATGGGCGGCGAAATTATTACTGTGGGATCTGACGCACATGATGCTTCGCGGATATCGGCGGATTTTGATCGGGCGGCAAAGATACTGAAGGAATGTGGATTTAAGTACTATACGATCTTTGAGAATCGGATGCCGGAATTTAAGAAATTGTAAGCAATTGCTGTGAAAATTTTAAAAAATCCACTGGACATAGGGTATAAATAACCACAAAATGTCCAGTGGATTTCCTTTCTACCTTAAATCACCCGCAAAGCACTACAATCTTATTCGGCGTGGTCTGTGCCGGAATGCTGCGCGTGCTGGTCTCATAGAACACCACCAGGCTGTGGTTCGCCGGATTCCCCAGGAATCTCTGGTTATTCGTGGTAAGCATCTGTACTCTGTTGTTCAAATTGATCTGCAGTGTCTGCTCTTCATTGATCAAAGCAGAATTAAAGTATCCCACCATTACAAACTGTCCATTCCTCTGCATAGGAACCACCACCACAGCCGTGTACTGAGGCGGATAGATCAAAGGTACAGGAGCATCTGTCCTGTAGTAAAATACAGCCTGC
>JAZQGM010000005.1:0-8042 GCA_045540075.1 Acetatifactor sp.
TGGCCCCCGCTTACGGGCCACATCTGACGTCATTGAGGCTCAGCGCAGTGTCCAGGCTAACAGCGCCCCGACATACAACCTCCGCCTTATCCCACCCAATCCTCCCAGCCCTTACCCCTACCCCTACTCTGACCCTATGCACCATACCCCACATCGTCACCTTCTGAAAGAAAGGACTAACTATGCACAAAACTGCTTTGATCACTGGCGCCTCCCGTGGTATCGGCCGCGCCACCGCCCATTTATTTGCCCAGGCAGGTTATAATTTGATACTAACCTGCATTAATAATATTGTATCCTTGCAGCTATTTGCTCAGGAACTGGAAAATAATTATGGTATCCGTTGTCTGGCCGTGAAAGCAGATATGGGGGACTTTAAGGATGTCACCAGAGTCTTTGGCTATATTACTGACCTGGACGTGATGGTGAACAATGCCGGGATTGCTTACATTGGCCTTTTGTCTGATATGAGTACAGAAAATTGGCACCGGGTGATGCACACCAATCTGGATGCCTGTTTTTATACCAGCAAGCTGGCCATTCCACTTATGCTTCAAAAGCACAGTGGCAAAATCATTAATGTGTCCTCTGTCTGGGGCAATGTAGGGGCTTCCATGGAAGTGGCTTATTCTGCTTCAAAAGGAGCCGTGAATTCTTTCACGAAAGCACTGGCCAAAGAACTGGCTCCCAGCAATATTCAGGTCAATGCCATTGCCTGTGGCGTCATTGATACAGAAATGAACGGTCATCTGTCCGGGGAAGACCTGGAAGCTCTTCGAAATGAGATTCCGACAGACCGTATCGGTACTCCGGAAGAAGTAGCCCAGTTGATTTTGCAAACTGCACAAGCTCCGGCCTATATGACCGGTCAGGTCATTACAATAGACGGCGGTTGGTGTTAACCCTCCGCCGTCTTTTTTACATGATATCCGGATTCTCAAACAAGGAATTGACATTGCCATCCGGCACAAGAGAATCCACAAGTCTTCGCATTTCCTCCTTGCTGGTGGCATCTTTACACTTCATGATGATGCGCTCTTTTTCATCCTCCGTCAGCTTTGCATAACCCTGCATGGCCTTCTCATTCATGGCAAGGGCCATCCCAAATCCCAGTGGCAGCTCCGTAAAAGGGAAGCCACTGTTACCGGAGCCATTAGAGCCATTAAAAGATGATCCGTTTAAATCCATTCTGCACACACTCCTTTCAGGTTCTTATAATTCCTGATTTTAGTATGTACACAACTATTTTTTTTATTCTGAAGCTACAAAAACCTATATTCTTCCTTTCCACAGTTTTCCCACGATCACTGCAATTTCATGAGCAACCAATGGGCTGGTTGCCAGCATTGTCAGGTTCATCCACTCCCTTCCACTTAAGTGAGAGGTACCGAAGGCACTAATCAGAAAGGGCACTTCTGTCACTGCAAACTGCAACGCAAATCCCAGGATACACGCTAAGATCATCAGCTTATTTTCCAAGTGATTCATCCGAAAAACAGACTTTTGGGCATCCCGCATGCCCACAGCATGAAACAGCTGGGACATACCAAGGACTGTAAAGGCATAGGTCTGGGCCTTTGCCAGCACGGCCTCCTGCTCCAGAAGCCCGGTAAGAGCCAGGAGACTAACCTCCATTCCTCTGCTTTGCAGAAACCCCACAGGCAGCATTAAAAATGCAGTCAGGCTGACACAAGTGATCAGTACACCGTAAAAACAGGTACATGCAAGCCCCCCTCTTGCAAAGAGACTTTCCCCTGGCTTCCTTGGACTATTACGCATAAGGCTTTTGGTGTCGTTGTGATCCACTCCAAGAGCCAACGCGGGCAGGGAATCTGTGATCAGGTTGATCCACAGAATATGACTGGACTTTAGCGGAGATGCCAGCCCCAGGATCACTGCAATGAACATGGTCATAATTTCTCCCAGATTAGAGGAAAGCAGGAAAATCACGGACTTTCGGATATTCTCATAGACACTGCGTCCCTCCTCAATGGCCCTTTCAATAGTGGCAAAGTTATCGTCCGTCAGTATCATATCGGATGCCTGCTTCGCCACATCCGTACCATTTATGCCCATGGCAATACCAATGTCAGCTGCTTTTAATGATGGAGCATCATTGACGCCATCGCCCGTCATGGCCACAATGTGACCTTTCTCCTGGAAGCCTTTGACGATTTGTACCTTCTGGGCAGGGGAGACCCTGGCAAATACTCTTACCCCCTCCAGCCTGTTAGGAAGTTCCCGGGTATGGATATGTTCCAACTCCTCGCCGCTCATGCACTGATCACTGTGCTCCACAATTCCCAACTGCCTGCCGATGGCGCATGCGGTATCCACATGGTCTCCGGTGATCATCACCGTACTCACTCCCGCTTCCCGGAAAATATGTACCGCTTCCGCCGCTTCAGGTCTGGGTGGATCTTTCATGCCTACCATGCCTATAAAGATCAGGTTTTCCTCAATGATCGTCTTCTTAGAACCATCTGGTTTTTGTGCGTGAGTCAGGCTTCTATCTGCGCCACCCTCCTCTTTAACAGCCAGCGCCAACGTCCTAAGCGCCTCCCCGGAAAGCTTCTCTACCTGTGCAAGAATCCTCCTGCGATGAGCTTCTGTCATGGACACCACCCTTCCCTGATGCCGGATGGCTGTACACTTATTCAGCACCTTCTCTGGAGCACCTTTCGTATACATCACCGTTTTGTCCCCCGGTCTGCGATGACGGGTGGACATCATCTTTCGGTCAGAGTCAAAAGAAAGCTCTGCCATACGGGGCATCTGCCTCTCCAGCTCCTCCTTGCAGATACCATAGCCACTTGCCAGATCAAGAAGTGCCAGCTCTGTGGGATCGCCCAGACGACTGTCTGCATTCAACACAGCATCATTACACAGCACCAATCCCTCCAACAGTTCCCGGCCATCTCCAGATATGTGAAAACTTTCTGTATCCGTTCTCCACGATTGCCCCCTATGTCTTGCCGAATTTGAACCCCCATGCCCACAGGCATACTCCTTTCCGTTCATACAGCAGACTTCCACAGTCATCTTATTCTGAGTTAAGGTGCCGGTCTTGTCAGAACACACCACACTGACTGCCCCCAATGTCTCCACCGAAGGAAGTCTCCTGACAATGGTATTGACTCGCACCATACGTGTCACACTTAGGGCCAGACAGATTGTTACCACAGCCGGTAGCCCTTCCGGTACCGCAGCCACTGCCAAAGAGATAGCTGTCAGGAGCATTTTCAGAATATCCCGCTTCTGCACCACTGCAATGAGAAACAATGCGCCGCACAGAAGAAGAGACAACACACTTAAAAGGGTTCCCAGTTCCCCCAACCGCTTCTGAAGCGGTGTCATCTCTTCCTTGCTGTCCGTGATCATCCCTGCGATCTGCCCAATCTGGGTCTGCATACCTGTGTCAGTGACGATACCTTCCCCTCTGCCATAGGTCACAATGGTAGACATATACGCCATATTCTGCCGATCTCCCAGGGGCACATTTCCCTTTGCCACATAGGCCGCAGACTTTTCCACCGGCAAGGACTCTCCGGTCAGGGAAGATTCTTCCACCTTCAGATCATTGGTTCTGATCAGTCTCATATCAGCCGGCACCTGGCATCCGGCCTCCAGACACACCAGATCTCCCAGCACCAACTCTGCCGCAGCCACTTCTCTTTTGACCCCATCTCTAATCACCACTGCTCTGGGACTGGTCAGCTTCTTCAGACTATCCAAAGCTTTCTGAGCCTTCCCCTCCTGCACCATTCCCACGATGGCATTCATAAATACCACCACACCGATGATGACTGCATCACTGACTTCCTTAAGCATCACAGACACCGCGGCTGCTCCGATCAACACATAAATAAGAGGGTCATTCAATTGTTCAAAAAAAGACTCCAACAAGGTTTTCTTTCGTGCTTCTTTCATTTCATTCTTTCCGTCCCTTCTAAGCCGCACTGCGGCTTCTGCTTCTGTCAATCCTTTTTCTCCGTGACTTTCAAACTGTCTGATGACTTCTTCTATTCTCTGCTTCTCAAACAATATATCTCCCCCTACCGGCCTGTTCCACTTTTGTTGTACATACTTATGCCAAAGGAAACGGGAATATGTCCACACCCAGGGCTTTTTAAGCATATTGACGTTCATTTTCTATAAGAATTTCTTAGATTTTGTCAAAAAAAATATTTTCATATTGCTCAATTTGTGGTAAACTAACGTTAATAGTAACTATTCAGAACATTATTCCGCGAGGCGTTTTGCGAAGCAAAATCCCGAGACAGCGTGCGCCAACGGCTGCGTGAGCAGCAGTTGTGTGCATGATTGTGACTGTGAAGAATGAAGTTCTGAACAGTTACTATTGGCGATAACATTTTTATCTTTTTTAAAGGAGAATAATCGAATGAAGAAAATTTATGAAGGCAAGACCAAAGACGTTTATAGTCTGGATAATGGCAATGTAATGCTGAAATTTAAAGATGACTGTACCGGTAAAGACGGTGTGTTCGATCCCGGTGAGAATAGTGTAGGTTTGACAATCGAAGGTATCGGCAAGGCTAACCTGCAGACCTCCATCCACTATTTTGAACTGCTGAAAGAAGCAGGCATCAAGACCCACTATGTAAATGCAGATGTAGACAACGCTACTATGGAAGTACTTCCCGGTAAGGTATTCGGCCACGGTCTGGAAGTAATCTGCCGTCTGGTTGCTACCGGCAGCTTCATCCGCAGATACGGCGAGTACATTCAGGACGGAACTGTTCTGGAAGGTGGCTATGTAGAATGTACCTTCAAGAACGACGCTCTGGGCGATCCCCTGGTAACCGGCGAAGGTCTGGCTGCTCTGGGTATCATGACTCCTCAGATGTTTGAAAGCATGAAGGAGCAGACCCTGAAGATCACCAAGATCGTAGCTGATGACCTTAAGTCTATCGGTCTCGATCTGTGGGATATCAAATTTGAATTCGGCTACAACAATGACGAAGTCATCCTCATCGACGAAATTGCTTCCGGCAATATGCGCGTGTACAAGGACGGCAAGATTGTTGATCCTGTAGAATTGACTAAGCTGATTCTGAATAGATAATCGTTGTCCGCTGATTCCCTTCAGTACCAAATGCCCGATGTAGAGCCCCTAATTTGGGGGCCCTATATCGGGTTATTTTGTTACGATCTTTATGCCACTCCCAACCATTTCATTACCATATATACAATCCCCAGTACCCAGCTTGAAAAAATGCCATACAAGATCACCGGCCCCGCTATGGCAAATATTTGGCAGCCAATTCCATACACCTGTCCATGCTTCTTATACTCTATGGCCGGTGCCGCCACCGAATTGGCAAAACCGGTAATGGGCACCAAAGCCCCTGCACCGCCCCATTTTACGATTCGCGGATAGATATTCAAGCCTGTCAGCAATGCCGAGATCAATACCAGGATTAGTGAGCACCAATTGCCTGCTGTCTGCTTGTCAAGCCCCATGGTATTGGTGGCATAATTTAAGATAAACTGCCCGATGGTACAGATGATTCCACCTGTGATAAATGCCCTTAACATCTGTAAAAACAGATTATGGGTAGGTGTTACTTTCTTCACATATTTCTCATATTCCTGTTTCTTCTTCTCTTCCATACGACTCCTCTCTAGGATTCTGCTTTCCTGCAACAACACTTTAGCCCGATGTTCTGTGTAACTCATACAAAAAGTAAATGACGGACCCTGCCAATTTACCAATGGCGATGGACAATATGACAATCCCTGTGCCATGCCTTAGTGAGACTCTTCTGGCAAAAATTGGAATACTGTCCAGCATTTCCGCAATAGCCAGAGCCAGACATCCTACAAACATCCCACAAGACACACCGCCGATTAACAGCGCCCCATTCCCAAGTACATCCCACACCACGTTCCACTTCGGCAATGTGTCCCTTAGATACCCACCCAGCTGTAGATAATCCGGAAAAGTACTTATAATGCAGCCTGTGATGGTCCCCAGTACCACCATTTCCTCATACACCAATACATACCTGCTAGTATGGGTTTTTCCTGCAAATCTGGGTACCAGTCCCACTGCCACCAGCACGGTAAAGACTCCTGACGAGGCCAGTGCTCCAAAGCTGAGTCCCACAAAGGTCAGAAGAAGGTACTTAAACATCAACTTCTTTGCCCTCCCTTCCGGCCGTTTCGATCAATGCATTATCCACATCCTTCTCATAATTACGCATGGCCACTTCAATAGGTGTGGGATCCTTGGTGATCCGCCTGCCGCCAATATGATTAAAGAAAAGAACGATACCTGCTGCCAGCCCGATGGAGTAGGATACTTCTAATATATTGATCCCTCCCGGTTCCCTGTTCATACAGATGCGGTACACTTCTGTAAACAGATCATTGATCCCTGAATCATTGTGATATGCCATGATGGTAAAGGCTGTTCCGGCAAAGGAGACCAGACTTACCAGCGCCACCTTGGGCCACTGCTGCCATTTCTTGTGCTTATTCACATCCACCATCTCCACAAGCACATCCGTCTCACCAACCACCTGCACCGTGATCCCGGGACAGGTCTCCTCCATCAATTCAATCAGCTTCAACACACTGAACACTGTCCGCAGAGGAGCGCCTTTGGCAAAATGATGGATCTTCAGTGCTTTCAGTTTTGCACTTACCACACTATCTGCACAGCGCAGACTGCCCAGATTCTTGAGATATACATCCGGAGTCTGCACCTCCACATTTCTGTCACATTTGATATATACTGTCTGGGCCGCCATCTCCTTGTTTCCTTTCTTTTCTAATGCAAAAAGACCGATCAGTCAGAAATCCTTTTTCTAACTATCGGTCTTAGTATGGTCTTATTTGGTAATTCTATGCATACTTTCTTTTTGGGTAATGATAAGTTAAAATACAATTGAAAACTTACTCCCACGCCTCAAAACTGATATTCAGATCCACATCCCCATTGATTCCGGCCACCCTGCCACTTTCCGAATACTGCCAGATCTTGTAATCATACGGATAATACATGTCCGTACTGTAATGGGCAAACCACTTATTGTATCCTTCTAAACGTTCCAACTCATACATAGTAAAAGCCACATCCATATTCAGATACACCATGGGCTCATATCCAGCTTCCTTCACCGTCTCGCAAAATGCAATAGCCATATCCGTCCGCTCAGCCGCTGACAAATTGCTGGTCCGAGAATTCTCCACCTTCTCTGCATCATACACCACCGGCCCGGCCACCCGATAGGGCGCGATCTGCGTAAGTACCAGCCTGGCTTCCTCCAACACTTCCACCTGATTCACCGATTGGGAATAAAAATAGACGCCCACCTTGATACCATTTTCCAAAGCACCCTTAATATTATTCTCAAACTGCTCATCCAACACCACCTTGCCCGTGCCATACCCTCTTAGTCCTACCCGTAGAAAAGCAAATTCCACGCCATCCTCTGCCACCTGCTTCCAGTCAATTTTCCCTTGATGGTAGGACACATCAATGCCTTTGTGAGAAACCACCTGACCATCCTGCATATACTGCAGTTGACCATTATCCAACTTCACCAGATTCTCAGCTTTGTAATGATTCTTTTTGATTCCATCCTGAATGGGGAAGAATCGAACCCGACCGCCTGTGGCCAATACCACATCATCTGTGTAGAATGGTCTGAGTGCTTTGGCTGTTGCCTGTCCATCTGTAAGATTCTTAGCAATGCCGGACAAGATCCGTTCTGCCTCTTCGACCTTAGCGGCTTCCCTGGCTTGTGCCAGCAACGCCTCTACCTCTTCCTTGGTGTAAATCTGCTTCACCTCATCAGACATGGTCTCCTCGCTGTCCTTCATACTGACAGCCACAGCAATATATATGATGAGCAAAATCAAAGCAATAAAGCTCAGCATTACCAAAATCACAGGTCCTATGCTCCGACGTTTTCTTGGTGCATGGGTATAACTATTCTCCGGCATATCTAATTCTCTTTCATCCATATCATCCTCCTTCGTTTAGCGTTTTTTCTAAAGCTGTTGCCATAACA
>JAZQGM010000006.1:0-5404 GCA_045540075.1 Acetatifactor sp.
CCAATGCACCTGGCAGACTACTGGATTCAGGATTGCAGTGCAGCCACCGAAAATATACTCCTCAGAGCCACAGATTTAGACCTCGGCGCAGTATGGTGCGGCATTCATCCCCAAAAACGTGCAGAAGAAAAAGTACGTAAAACATTGGGAATCTCCGAAAAACAAATTCCACTAAACATCATCTATATCGGGCATCCTGCAGAGGAACCCGAAGCGAGGGATCAATATGAAGAAAAAAGAGTACACTATATTTAAGAAAAACAATATCCTCTTTGCCATCCTATGGATCATCACATATGTCATATCCTTAAGCTTGGCGGACAACATTTCAGAACTTCTGGGTATCCAAAAGTCCATTACTACAGTTATCAGTGCCATACTGACAGCGATTCTGATCACCTGGATGAAAAAGAATCATTTATTCCATGAATACGGCCTATGCCGATCCATAATCCCGCCCCGCCATTTACTATATTACATCCCCCTTGTAATCATAGCATCCATCAACTTATGGTTCGGCGTCGCCCTCAACCTCACCATTGCTGAGACTTTCTTCTATATTATAAGCATGCTTTTCGTAGGCTTCCTGGAAGAACTCATCTTCCGCGGCCTCCTTTTCAAAGCCATGCTCCCCAATGGCACCAAATCAGCCATCATCATATCCAGCGTCACCTTCGGCCTCGGCCACATCATAAACCTCCTAAACGGCAGCGGCATGAACCTTTTTTCCAACCTACTACAGGTTACATACGCCATAGCCATAGGATTTTTATTCACAATCCTCTTTTATAAAACTAAAAGCCTGTGGCCTTGTATCATTACCCACAGTATAGTAAACAGCTTAAGCGTTTTTTCTAATCAAAGCGCAATAACTCCGGCGCGAGAAATATTAACTGCACTCGTATTGGTCGTCATCCCCCTCCTATATGCTGCTTATATTATTAAAGTACACAATAATATTTCAGTTCAGTCATAGCAGGTAACAGCCGCTGGGTGGGGAAAGGGCCGGCAGAGGCAGGGCAGATATTTTCTCCCTCTATCCTGTGGAGCCAAGACCCCTGGCTCGCATCGCCCCCGCTTACGGGCGATGTGAGCCGCCCTTTAGTGCGTTGTTAACGCACTGGGCTTTGGTGGAACGCCCAGGATAACGGGAGAAAATATCTACCTTGCGCCCGCCTGCCCTTTCACCACCCTGCGGCGTCCCCCTTCCCACGACTATCAACAGAAAATCCCCCTTTGTACTAAAAAAAATACAAAAAAGGAAAAAAAAGGTATTGAAAAATAACGCGACTTAGTGTATAGTATTACTTGCTGTGGCATGATAGCGTTGAAGCGTGAGGTTGCTACTGCTGAGAAATCAACAGTAGGTTTTCCGTGGAGCGAATGTCAAGTTAGAAAACTGACGGCAAGTCACTGTACCAATTTAAGTCTGCCAAAGAGCAGAAACGACGTGAGAAGCGAAGCTTCTGAGCCACCTTGGCTCATGTGGAAATAAGCCTGAAAGAAGAAAGCGTTGCGTAAAGGTTTAGGACACACACGGGAGAGTGTACAGTCACCACTTGTCCGTACTTAGATGAAAACGAAGAGTTTTCATCCGATCAAAAAGTGCGAAAAGGAGGCGACTTTTTTTATGGCAAGTCAAGTAATGAGAATCACACTGAAGGCTTATGATCATCAGCTGGTTGATGCATCTGCCAAGAAAATCATCGAAACAGTTAAGAAGAACGGATCTCAGGTGAGCGGACCGGTGCCCCTTCCTACTAAGAAGGAAGTTGTTACCATCTTAAGAGCAGTACACAAGTACAAAGACTCCAGAGAACAGTTCGAGCAGAGAACCCACAAGAGACTGATCGATATCATTACACCGACCCAGAAGACAGTTGATGCATTGCAGAGACTGGAAATGCCTGCAGGTGTTTACATCGACATCAAGATGAAGACCAAATAAGGTTTTGTCTTATGAACCGCGAAGAGCGGACAAAAACAATCAATTAACCTCTACAAAGACGTATGAACAGTGTTTCGCCCGCGAAACACCGAAGAATCGCAAGCGATTCTTCCGGTAAGCCGGCAATATGACAATGTTCCGCTATGTAGAAAAATCAGGAGGTAAAAATGAAGAAAGCAATTTTAGCAACAAAAGTTGGTATGACCCAGATCTTCAATGAAGAGGGCGTACTGGTTCCCGTAACCGTACTTCAGGCAGGTCCCTGTGTAGTAACTCAGGTGAAGACTGTCGACAACGATGGCTACAGCGCAGTGCAGGTTGGCTTCGTTGATAAGAAGGATAGAATCGTTAATAAGGATGCTCAGGGCAAGAAGGAAGTTATCCACGCTCATGGTACCACCAAGGCTATGCAGGGTCACTTCAAGAAAGCCGGAGTAAGTTCTAAGAGATATGTAAGAGAGTTCAAGTTTGAGAACGCTGAAGAATATACACTGGGCGCTGAGATCAAAGCTGACATCTTCGTAGCAGGCGATAAGATCGATGCTTCTGCAATCTCCAAAGGAAAAGGCTTCCAGGGCGCGATCAAGAGACACGGACAGCACAGAGGACCTATGGCTCACGGTTCCAAGTTCCATCGTCATCAGGGTTCCAATGGTGCATGTTCATCCCCCAGCCGTGTATTTAAGGGCAAAGGAATGCCCGGTCACATGGGTTGTGTAAAGGTAACTGTTCAGAACCTTGAAGTTGTAAGAGTAGATGCTGAGAAGAATCTGCTGCTTGTAAAGGGTGCTGTACCGGGACCTAAGAAAGCATTAGTAACCATCAAAGAATCCGTTAAGGTTCAGGCATAGTTTAAGGAAGGAGGACCAATCAGATGGCAAACGTAGCTGTATATAATATGGAAGGCAAAGAAGTTGGTACAATCGAATTAAACGATGCAGTATTCGGTGTAGAGATTAACGAGCATCTGGTACACATGGCAGTTGTACAGCAGCTTGCAAATAATCGTCAGGGAACTCAGAAGGCAAAGACCCGTTCTGAAGTATCTGGTGGCGGAAGAAAGCCTTGGAGACAGAAAGGTACCGGTCATGCAAGACAGGGTTCAACCAGAGCTCCTCAGTGGACCGGCGGCGGTGTTGTATTCGCTCCCGTTCCCCGCGATTACTCTTTCAAGATGAACAAGAAAGAGAAGAGAGCAGCACTGAAGTCTGCTTTGACCAGCAAAGTTTTAGACAGCAAGCTGATCGTTGTAGATGAGCTGAAGTTCGACGAGATCAAGACCAAGAACTTCGCAGCAGTAATGAGCAATCTGAATGTAAATAAGGGTCTGGTAGTTCTGGCAGAGAACGACGCTAATGTTGTAAAATCCGCAAAGAATATCCCGACCGTAGATACCACTTTGGTAAACACCATCAACGTATATGACGTGATGAAGGCTAACACAGTAGTTCTGACCAAGGACGCTGTAGCAAAGATTGAGGAGGTGTACGCATAATGGCAGACATTAAATACTATGACGTAATCCTCAAACCGGTTATTACTGAAAAGAGTATGGCTGGCATGGGCGAAAAGAAATACACATTTTTAGTTCATACAGAAGCTAACAAGTCTCAGATCAAAGAAGCTGTTGAGAAGATGTTTGAAGGTGCAAAGGTTAAGAAAGTAAACACCATCAACATGGACGGCAAGAACAAGAGACGCGGTATGGTAGTTGGTAAGACTTCCAAGACCAAGAAAGCAATCGTTTGGCTGACAGAGGACAGCAAGGACATCGAGCTGTATCCCGGCCTGTAAGAAGCACAAAGAGCGCTTCAGATTAATGTATGCGGTCAAGCGCCGCGCAAAGAATCAATGAAGAAAAGGAGATAAGACAATGGGAATTAAGACATATAATCCCTATACACCTTCCAGAAGAAACATGACCGGTTCTGATTTCTCCGAGATCACCAAGAGCACTCCGGAGAAGAGCCTCTGCGTATCTCTGGCTAAGAATGCAGGTCGTAACAATCAGGGTAAGATCACTGTTAGACACCGCGGCGGCGGAAGCAGAAGAAAGTACAGAATCATCGATTTCAAGAGAAGAAAGGATGGCATTCCTGCTACTGTAATCGGTATTGAGTACGATCCTAACAGAACAGCTAACATCGCTCTGATCTGCTATGCAGATGGTGAGAAAGCATATATCATCGCTCCCGAAGGACTGACCGATGGCATGAAGGTTATGAACGGTCCTGAGGCAGAAGTAAGAGTTGGTAACTGCTTACCTTTATCCGAGATCCCCGTTGGTACCCAGGTACACAACATTGAGTTATACCCCGGCAAGGGCGGACAGCTTGTTCGTTCCGCAGGTAACAGCGCACAGCTGATGGCTAAAGAAGGAAAGTACGCAACACTTCGTCTTCCTTCCGGCGAGATGAGAATGGTTCCTCTTGTATGCCGCGCAACTGTTGGTGTTGTAGGTAATGTTGATCACAGCCTTATCAATATCGGTAAAGCAGGACGCACACGTCACATGGGCATCCGCCCGACTGTTCGCGGTTCTGTAATGAACCCTAATGACCATCCTCACGGTGGTGGTGAAGGTAAGACCGGTATTGGACGTCCCGGTCCCAGCACACCTTGGGGCAAGCCTGCTCTGGGTCTGAAGACCAGAAAGCAGAAGAAAGCTTCCAATAAGCTGATCGTAAGAAGACGCGACGGTAAAGCAATCAAATAATTGAGGAGGAAAGACAATGGCTAGATCACTTAAAAAAGGACCTTTCGCAGATGAAAGTTTGCTGAAAAAAGTTGATGCTTTAAATGCGGCAGGACAGAAGCAGGTTATCAAGACCTGGTCCCGTCGTTCCACAATATTCCCTTCCTTCGTTGGACACACAATTGCAGTTCATGACGGAAGAAAGCACGTGCCTGTATATGTAACTGAAGATATGGTTGGCCACAAGCTCGGTGAGTTCGTTGCTACCAGAACCTACAGAGGACATGGCAAGGAAGAGAAGAAGTCCAAAGTAAGATAAGGAGGTTTTAATCATGGCAAAAGGACATAGATCCCAAATTAAGAGAGAAAGAAATGCGCAGAAAGATACAAGACCTTCAGCAAAGTTATCTTACGCTAGAGTGTCTGTTCAGAAAGCATGTTTCGTTTTAGATGCCATTAGAGGCAAGGATGTGCAGTCTGCACTGGCTATCCTGGAATACAATCCCAGATACGCTTCCAGCGTGATCAAGAAGTTATTACTGTCTGCGATTGCAAACGCTGAGAACAATAACGGTATGAACACTGAGAACCTTTACATTGCAGAATGTTATGCAAACAAAGGTCCTACAATGAAGAGAGTTAGACCCAGAGCGCAGGGCAGAGCTTACAGAATTGAGAAGCAGATGAGCCACATTACCGTTGTTCTGGATGAGAAGAAGTAAGGAGGAAAGAAAATGGGACAGAAAGTTAATCCTCACGGC
>JAZQGM010000007.1:0-24485 GCA_045540075.1 Acetatifactor sp.
TGATTCCCCTATGCATAAATTACTTCTGTCTAATGAGGTGATCATTGTGGAATATTTATGCAATACATCAGAGATTGATTTTGCAAAACAACATGAGATCATTGCGTTACCATTGAAGATAAAAGGAGCAGACGGGTGTCCTGCAAGAGTTGTTTTAAAGGAAGAATAATGGAGGTATAGTATGAGAAACGACATAAAGGAATGGGTTTTAGCATGGTTTGAAGAGAATTCTTCTGTAGGAAGAGAGGTTCTGGAGAAAAACTTGGATGAAAATTATTTTAATGCAGGTTATATTGACTCCTTTGTTTTTATTTCATTGATTGACGATATCGAAGAAGAATTTGAAGTGGAATTTGACAATGATCAGTTTACGGATCGAAGCTTTGCGACGATTAATGGGTTGGTCGCTATTTTGGATGGTATGGTGAAATAGATGGCAAAGAGTAATTATACTTACGAAGATATTATAGAAGCACTGTATAAGATTGATATTGTAACCGGAGATACTGTTTTTTTGCATACAAACATTGGTTTTTTTGGCAGAATGGACAATGCAAAAACAGCGGAAGCACTCTGCGAAGGTTTTTGGAATGCTTTAAAAGAAGTGGTAGGAAAAGAGGGAACTATTGTAGTACCCACCTTTTCATATTCTTTTTGTCATCAGGAAGAATATGACCCGGTTCATACCCCGACTACTTGCGGAATGTTTTCGGAATATGTGAGAAAACAGGATGGGGTAATACGTTCACTGGATCCTAATTTTTCTGTTGCAGCCTGGGGAAGACTGGCAACATATTATACAGGAGATCCCTCCCACGAATCCTTTGGAAAGAATTCTTTCTGGGAACGGTTTTTGAAAGAGAAGGGTAAAATTGTATGTATGAACATGGACTGCGGATCTACATTTGTTCATTATGTGGAATGCTGTAATCAGGTGGATTATCGTTACAATAAAGCGTTTAACGGAGTGTTGACTGATTATCAGGGAAACAGGAAAAAGGATTATTTTGTACATTATGTGTATGATCTGGACAAGCCGGAGGATGGCCCCTTTTTCCCCAGACTGCATGAGAAATATCAAGAATGTGGATTGTGTAGGGAAGCAACTCTTGGTAAAGGAATCATGCGTTCCATGAAAGCGGAAGAGTATTTTACGTTTATTTCGGATACCTTAAAAAAAGAACCACGGTTTTTAACAATTGGAGGTGATATTTTTGTGTAGTATGAAAATAATGGATGTGACTTTACGGGATGGAAGTTACGCCAATAATTTTCAATTTTCGTGTTCCGAGCAGAAAGTCATCACATCTTCTTTGGAGGATTTGGGTTACCAATATATAGAGATAGGGCATGGAATGGGTTTGGGTGCAAGTTCACCTAAGAATGGAGTAGCGCTGCACTCAGATGAAGAATATTTGGAAACAGCCAGGAAGAGTCTCAAGAAGGCGAAATATGGGATGTTTTGTATTCCCGGGATCGCTTCTTTGGAAGACGTAGATAAGGCGGCAGACTATGGCGTAGGTTTTTTGCGGATTGGTACCAATGTAACGGAAGTGGAGAAATCAAAAGATTACGTAAGAAGAGCCAAGGACAGGGGGATTCATGTTATGACAAATTATATGAAATCCTATGCTGTTACGCCGGAATATTTTGTGGAACAGGTTAAGCGGTCTATATCTTACGGTGCAGATACGGTATATGTTGTGGATTCGGCAGGAAGCATGATGCCTGAGCAGGTGGAAACCTTATTTGAAGAGATCAGAAAAGTGTCGGACATAAGCCTGGGATTTCATGGACATGATAATTTAGGCCTGGCCTTGTGGAATAGCCTGAAAGCCTTGGAACTGGGTTTTGAATTTATCGATTCTTCTTTGCAGGGAATGGGACGCAGTTCCGGGAACGTATCTACAGAATTGCTTACTATCTGCGCTCAAAAGCGCGGATATGATATGAATGTAGATATTCACAGACTGTTGGAAGTAAGTAAAAAATATGTATATCCTATGATGAGAAGACTGAATCCAATCGATGTTATGTGTGGTTATACGGGATTTCATACCAGTTATCTGAGTGCGATACATCGTGTGGCAGGAAAATATGGGGTAAATCCCTTAAGGTTGATGGAAAAATATACCCAATATGACCAGATTAATATGAATGAAGTGAAATTGGAAGAGATTGCAAAACAATTACCGGAAGATATTGAGAGCCTTGCAGTGGCTGATTTCAGGGGCTATTTCGGAAATGAACAAAGCATATAATACGTAAGACGTGATTAAAGGAGCATTTATGCGGCAGATTCTAAAGAAAATAAAAGTGTTGTTAGATAAAAAACAGAAAAGAACGATGCTTGGACTGGTAGTATTGATGATCATCGGTGCTGCTTTGCAGACAGCGGGTGTCAGTATGATCATGCCGGTAGTAAGTATCGTTATGGATAAGGAAGCCATGCATAAACCGGGATTGTTGCATGATTTGTTCCTGTTGTTTGGCGGAGGGAGCGAAACTCGTTTTACAATCATCGTAATGCTTGGACTCATCGGCGTTTTTATCGTGAAGAATCTGTTTTTGTATTTCCAGCAAAAGATTACACTGGCCTTTGTTTATACAAATCAGTTCCGCACTTCTGAGCGTATGATGAAAAATTACCTGCGCAGAGGTTACGAGTTCTTTTTAAATGCGGATACAGCTGTTGTACAGAGAAGTATTACCTCTGATGTGAACAATATGTACGCCTTGATTCTGGCATTACTTCAGCTTATGTCTGATGGGATCGTGTTTGTCTTTTTGGTTGTATTTTGTTTCCAGAAAGATCCTATAATGACGGTTTTGCTGGCAGTCATATTATTGTTGCTGCTGGTATTGATCAAAAGAGTGTTAAAGCCGATTTTGCACAAAGCAGGAGAGGATAATCAAAATTATTATAGCGGCTTGTTTAAACATATTTCACAGACTGTTCAAGGGATAAAAGAAGTAAAGATTATGTGTAAAGAGCAGTATTTTGTAAATGAGTATACAAAATGCGGTAAAGGCTATGTGGATGCGGTACAAAAATACAGTTTGTATAATCAAGTGCCCAAATTATTGATCGAGCCTGTCTGTGTCACGGTAATGATAGGATATATGTTATACATGGTGATTGCAGGAGCAGAAAGCGAAGTGATGATCACTACCTTGACAGCCTTTGCAGCGGCAGCTATGGTATTGTTGCCTTGTGTAAACCGTGTCAACAATCAGATCAACAATATATCTTATTTTGAACCCTTTTTTATGGGGGTAAGCGATAATCTTCAGGATGAGATCAATGGGGATAAAGTGGATATGTCTTATGCCACCGATAATGACCGAAAGATGCCCATAGAGGAAAAGATTGAGCTGAAGGATATTGTTTATGCTTATCCTAACACGGAGAAGAAGATTTTTGATGGGGCAAGTCTCACGATCCCTGTGGGGTCCAGTGTAGGTATCGTAGGTACGTCCGGAGCAGGAAAAAGTACAGTGGTAGATATTCTTCTGGGCTTGTTAGAGATACAAAGGGGTCAAATATTGGCGGATGGCAAAGATGTGAAGAAGGATTACAGGGGATGGTTAAAGAATGTGGGATATATTCCTCAGATGATCTTTATGTTAGATGATACCATTCGTAACAATGTGGCATTCGGTGTACCAAAAGATAAAATAGATGAAGAACGTTTGTGGGAAGTTTTGAAGGAAGCTCAATTAGATGAATTCATTAAGAGTCTTCCGGGGGGATTGGATACAGGAATTGGGGAGAGAGGGATTCGTTTGTCCGGAGGTCAAAGACAGAGGATTGGAATCGCCAGAGCATTGTATCATAATCCGGAGGTGTTGATCTTGGATGAAGCCACATCGGCCTTAGATAATGATACAGAGGCTGCTATTATGGAGTCCATTAACAGATTGCACGGAAAAAAGACATTGGTAATTATTGCCCACAGATTGCAGACCATTGAAAAATGCGATCTGGTGTATCGTGTAGAAAATGGGAAAGCGGTAGTGGAGCGAGGGAAAATATGAGATTAAGTATCATTGTACCGGTTTATAATATGGTCGGCGGAGGAAAGCTGAACCAGTGCCTGGACTCTTTGCTGAACCAAACCATTTCGGATTATGAAGTAATTGCAATAGATGATGCTTCCACAGATAACTCTTTGGAAGTATTAAGAGCTTATGAGAGTCGCTATCCGGAGAAATTACGTGTGCTGAAACATGAAGTAAACAAGCGTCAGGGAGGAGCCAAAAATACCGGAATGCGGGTTGCAACCGGTGAGTGGATCGGTTTTATTGATAGTGATGATTGGGTTACTTTGGATTATTATGAAAAGTTATTAAGCAAAGCTTCAGAAACAGGGGCAGATATTGTAGGGTGCAATTATTTGCTGACAGATACCACGGGAAAAGAACAAGGAACTCCCATAGATAATCATAGAGTTTCGCAAACAGGAATTCTGGATGAGGATAAATATAAGCAATTGATCCTGCATCCGGGGAGTATGGTTATCAAAATTTATAAGAGAAGTATTTTCACGGATAACAATTTGTTTTTTCCGGAGAATATTTTTTATGAAGATAATACCATAAGTGCATTCCCCTTTCTCTATGCGAAACGCTTCGAATATGTGGATGAGTGTTTGTATTTTTATTATCAGCATAACAGTTCTACCGTTCACACTGTAAGTTTGGATAGATGTAATGATCGTGTGAAAGCTACCTTAATTTATGCAGAGGAATGTAGAAAAAGAGGGTTTTATGACCGTTTTCGGGAGGAAATTGAGTACAAGATCTTTGAACTTGGTTACAGAAATACCCTGTATTCTTATTTGCAAAGTGTGAAAAAACCGGACTATCAGTTTGTGTGTAGTTTGAAGGAGTTTTTAGACAAAAACATATCGGATATCGAGCAGAATGGTTATTATCAAAGATACATGGATGAAGAAAACAAGAAATTTTTAAGGATGCATCGTAAGAATGTAAGAGTTTTCTTGTGTTATTATAAAGTATTATGGTTTTACAGACATCTGCGTTACGGTAAATAAGAAGATGAATAAGCGCATGATAAAACAGACCGAAGGGAAGCTTAGAAATAGGATATGAAAAATGTAGCAATCATAACCGCCAGAGGCGGCAGTAAGAGAATTCCATACAAAAACATTAAGGATTTCTGCGGAAAGCCTATTATTGCATATTCCATAGAAGCAGCGCTTACAGCAGGATGCTTTGAGGAGGTCATGGTATCCACGGATGATCCCAAGATTGCCGAGATCGCCGAAAGCTATGGGGCAGCGGTACCCTTTTTCAGAAGTGCTGACAATTCCAATGATTTTGCCACCACCCGTGATGTGGTGAGAGAAGTGCTGGACCGGTACGGGGAGCAGGGAACTTATTTTGACGGGGTCTGCTGTATTTATCCCACGGCCCCCTTTATTACAGGGCAGAGGCTTTTAGAGGCTATGAGGCTTTTGGAAGAAAAAGAGGCAGACAGTGTGATACCGGTGGTACAATTTTCTTTTCCGCCCCAGAGGAGTCTTATCCTTGAGGAGGGGAGAGCAGTTTTCAAGTGGCCTGAGCATGCACTGAGCCGTTCTCAGGATCTTGAGCCTTTCTATCATGATTGCGGACAGTTTTATTGTCTGAACACCGAAGCATTTGCAGTACAGAATCTGTTGTTCATGAAGAAAACATATCCGGTGATCCTGGATGAAATGGAAGTGCAGGATATTGACAATGAAACAGACTGGAAGATGGCAGAGTTAAAGTACCGTATGCGTGAGGGACGGTAGAAGGAAAGGAAGTCTATGAAGCAGATTGAGATCAAAGGAAGAAGGATAGGAGACGGATGTCCGGCGTATATCATCGCGGAGATGTCCGCTAATCATTCCGGAAGCATTGAGAGAGCCAAGGAGATCATCCGGGAAGCCAAGCGTTGCGGCGCGGATTGTGTGAAGATTCAGACATATACACCGGATACCCTGACCATAGATTGTCATAATAAATATTTTCAGGTAAAAAACGGCACCTGGGAGGGAGAAAATCTGTACAGTCTGTACGGCAAGGCCTATACTCCCTGGGAATGGCAGAGACAGTTAAAGGAAGAGGCCGATAGAGTGGGGATCCATATCTTTTCCACTCCGTTTGATCATACTGCTGTTGATTTTCTGGAAGAGATGGGAATGGAGTTTTACAAGATCGCTTCTTTTGAAATGATCGACCTGCCACTGCTTCGTTATGTGGCGTCAAAAGGCAAGCCGATCATTATGTCCACAGGCATGGGCAGCTTGGAAGAGATCCGGGAAGCGGTGGAAGCCATATATGAGACCGGCAATACTCAGCTGGCACTTTTGAAGTGCAGCAGTGCCTATCCTGCCATCTCAGAGGATATGCACCTGAAAACCATTGTAGACTTAAAGGAGCGTTTTGGTATACCTATCGGTCTGTCAGATCACTCCATGGGACATCTGGGGGCGGCAACAGCCGTGGCAATGGGAGCCAATATCATTGAAAAGCATTTCTGCATCAGCAGGGACATTGAGAACCCGGATGCGTCCTTCTCCATGAACCCGGAAGAGTTTAAGGAAATGGTGGAGACCATAAGGCAGGTGGAAAAGGCCATGGGTCAGGTGTATTACGGTGTCAGCCCTCAGGAGGAGAGTAGTCTGGTGTTCAGGCGCTCCATCTTTGCGGTGGCAGATATCAAAAAAGGAGAACGGTTTACGGAAGAAAATACCCGGATCATCCGGCCGGGTTACGGTGAAAAGCCTAAGTATCTTACGGATATTCTGGGAATGAAGGCAGCCGTGGATGTGGAGAGAGGTACTCCCGTGACTTTTGAACTGATGGAGAAAAAGAGCATTTTATTCCTGACCAATCATCCGGACAGTATGGCATTATATGAGTGGCTGAAGGAGGCTGAACCCGAAAAGGAAGTTTATGCCGTTTCCAACAAATTGACCTTAGACATGGTCAAGGGCCTGGACCCTGCTTTTATCGTAAGCTACAATTATCGCCATCTGGTTCCGGCAGAGGTCCTTGACTATATGCAGGGAAGAGCAGTGAATCTTCACACCTCCTATCTTCCCTATAACAGAGGCTCCAGCCCCAATTTCTTTAGTTTCCTGGAGGATACGCCCAAAGGAGTGACCATCCATGAAATGACCCCGCAGCTGGACAAGGGCCGCATCCTTTGTCAGAAGGAAGTGGTGTTCGATGAGGAGAAGGAGACCTTTGCCTCCAGCTATGCCGTGCTGCAGCAGGAGATCATGGAGCTCTTTAAGGAGAACTGGAACGAAATCAGGGATGGGCGGGTGGAAGGTTTTCTTCCTAACGAAAAAGGAACCTATCACACCATGAAGCAGTTTCGGCAGTTTCAGGAGAAACATCCTTTTGCGTGGTCCGATGTGATCGCGGATAAAAAGCGTGAGTGGAAATGATGACAAAGGTTGACAAAAGCAAAATAGGGATCCGTGCTGACGGCAATGCCCGGATCGGCATGGGGCATCTGATGCGATGTGTATCTATCGCAAAAGCCCTGGAGAAGCAGGGGGTGGAATGTCTGTTTCTCACAGCCGGTAGTCAGGCTGGGAGATTTCTTGCAGAGAAAGGATTTGCCTGTCTGGTTCTGGAGACAGAAGGTGAAGATTTGGAAGCTGAGCTTACGATTCTTGAGCCCATTCTGAAAAAAGAAAACATCAGTCTGATATTGGTGGACAGTTATCAGGTAACTCAGAGGTATCTGGATACACTGAGAAAAACATGTCCTGTGTTTTATCTGGATGATATGGGAAGAAAGCACTTGATAGCAGACGGCATTATCAATTATAATATTTATGGACAGGATCTTTGTTATGAAACTTGGTGTCCGACTGATACAAAGCTTTTGCTGGGGGCAGGCTATGCACCGGTGAAAGAAGAATTTACAGAAGTTTCTTATGAAGTCCGAGATCGGGTGTCCCGTATCCTGATCACCATGGGCGGCAGTGACGGGCTGAACATAGCAGGCAGTCTGGGACAGAGACTTTTAGAGCATCTGCCCAGGGAGATCGATCTGGATATTATCTGTGGCAGGTTCAACCCTCATCTGGATAAGCTGCTTAAAATGGCAGAGCAGGACAGCAGGATTCACATTTATGTGGATGTGCAGGATATGTGGAACAGGATGGCAGCAGTTGATGTGGCCATATCTGCTGCCGGCAGTACCATGTATGAGTTGTGTGCCGTGGGGGTACCTACTGTGTGTTGTTATTATGTAGATAATCAGAGGGCGATTGCAGAGGGCTTTGCAGAAAAGGTGCAGATGGTCAATGGCGGAGATTATTCCGCTGAGGAGCAGGCTGTGCTACAACGGATCACTAAGGAGGTCTGTCGGCTGATAGATTCTATGGAAGCGCGCAGAGACCTGTCCATGCGGATGAAAAAAGTTACGGACGGACGCGGTGCAGAGCGCATTGCCCGGGAATTGAAAAGAATTGTTTAGAAAGATTATGTGCAAAGGTATGGAGGAAAGATGAAGAGTCCAGCAGAATTGTGGAGTATGATAAAACAGCATAGTAAAAGAGAATGGAAGATGGCTTTTCTGACATCGTTTCTTCTGGGCCTTTTGATTCATATACCCATGATGGTCAGGGATATTCCCAACCATGACGGTCTGGACAGTTTGCATTTTGACCAGAATATGATCACCTCCGGAAGGTGGTTTCTCACCGTAGCCTGTGGTATTTCCTCTTATTTTACGTTGCCCTGGATGATCGGTCTGCTGGCTGTTTTGTATCTGGCCCTGAGTAGTGTGGTGCTGGTGGAATTTCTGGAGATCAGGAAGACCTCCTATATCATTTTGATCAGCGGTCTGCTGTTGTCGTTTCCGGCCATTGCCTCTACCTTTGCTTATGTATTTACCATGGACGGGTATATGCTGGCGTTGTTTTTGGCTGTGGTGTCAGTGCTGCTTGCAAAGAAATATAAGTTTGGCTGGGTGGCAGGAGCCGTGTGTCTGGCCTGCAGTATGGGAACCTATCAGGCCTACCTGCCGTTTGCAGTGCTTTTGAGTGTGTACGGGGTGGTGATGATCGCCATGGGTGAAGGAGCCCTGAAGAAAAAGTTTTGCAGGAGTTTGCGTTATGTGTATATGGGCGTGACAGGTGTGGCAGGATACTATGGAATTCTACAAATTCTTTTAAAGCTACAGGGAAAAGAACTGGCATCCTACCAGGGGATCAGCAGCATGGGAGAAGTGGAAGGTACCGGTCTAAGGGATATTCTGCTTCATATTTATTCAGATTTTGGAGGATTTACCCTAAAGGGCAATGTGCTGGTCAATAACGGAGTCTCCTTGATCGCTGTATGCGGACTGGTATTGCTTACGGCTGTTATCCTGCTTAGACAGATCTTCCGGAAGAAGTGGTGGAAGAGTGTTTGGTTTTACGTGATCCTGGTGCTTTTGCTCATTGGGGTGCCCATAGGCACTAACATTATCCTGCTTGTTTCACCTAAGGTTACGTATCATGTGCTGATGAGGTATCAATGGGTGCTGTATCCCATTCTGATGATCGCATTGATTGCCGGTTCCGGGGAGGAGCATCAAAACGACAGTTGGAAGGAATGGGGAGTTTTGCTTACTGTAGGGATTTTAATCTGGAATTTTGCAGTAACCGATAATATTGCCTATTCCAACCTGCAGAAGCGTTATGAGAAAACTTATGCCTATTGCGTAAGACTGCTTGACCGGATCGAGCAGACACCAGGGTATTATCAGGGAATTCCCATAGCCATGATCGGTGTAGTGGGGGACGAATCTTACCCGGCTACGGATATTACACAGGACGTGACATCCAATCTGATCGGGATGAACGGAGATGTGTTATTATATACCGGTAACAACTATGAACTTTTTATACGGAATTATCTGGGGGCCACCCTGAATATTTTGCCCACAGAGGCGATGGAGGAAATCTATTACTCTCAAGAGTACAGGGAGATGGAGAGCTTTCCGGGAGAAAACAGTGTGAAACTGGTAGATGGGATCATCTATGTAAAAACAGAAAACGTAGACAATACGATCACTGAAAATTGAATTAAAATATTAATAGAACGGAAGTGAAACAATTATGGCACTATTATCAATCGTGCTGCCCTCTTACAACGAAGAGCAGAACATAGCCAATACTGCAAAAGTATTAAGCGATTTACTGGAATCGGAACAAATTGATTACGAACTGATTTTTGTCAGTGACGGTTCCAAAGACAAGACATATGCAGAGATCCTGAAAGCCGCCGCAACAAATCCCCATATTAAGGGTGCGGAATTTTCCAGGAATTTCGGAAAAGAAGCAAGTATTTTTGCCGGGTTGTCACTGGCATTGGGAGATGCTGTCATTGTTATGGACTGCGATCTGCAGCATCCGCCCCAGGTGATCCCCAAGATGTGGAAGCTTTGGCAGGAAGGCTTTGAGGTAGTGGAAGGCATTAAGTTGAGCAGAGGAAAAGAAAGTATTGCTCACAAAATGTCGGCAGGACTTTTTTACAAGATCATGAGTAAGCTGATCAAGATGGATATGAACGCTTCCTCTGATTATAAACTGTTAGACCGTAAAGTGGTCGATGTACTACTGGAGCTTCCCGAGAAGAATACTTTCTTCAGGGCTTTGACTTTCTGGGCAGGCTTTCGCACTACCACAGTGGAATATGAGGTGCAGGAGCGTATGTTTGGTCAGAGTAAATGGTCTGTGATCAGCCTGATGAAATATGCCATCACCAATGCCACCTCATTCAGCACACTTCCGTTGCAGTTGGTGACGGTCATGGGAATGGTATCAATCATGTTCAGTGTGATCCTGGCTGTGCAGACCTTGTTCAGATATTTGACAGGTAATGCGGTGGAAGGCTTTACCACAGTGATCTTGCTGGTGCTGATCATCGGCGGATTCATTATGCTGAGCCTGGGGATTATCGGGCATTATATTGCCAGAATCTATGAGGAAGTAAAAGGAAGGCCCAGATATATTATCAGTAAGGTTACAGATAATGTAATGGGAAATGCGATCGGAAGAGGGTAAGACCACATGAAGAAAAAAAGAATGGCGAATATGGAAGTGCTGCGCATCCTTGCCATGATGATGGTGATCATGCTACATTACCTGTCTAAGGGCAAGGTACTTCCGGCAATGACCGGGCCTCTTACCGTAAACGGTTATGTGGCATGGGGACTGGAGACTCTTTCCATTGTGTCAGTTAATGTATATATGCTGATCAGCGGTTATTTTCTGACAGAAAGTAAATTCAGATGTACCAGACTGATACAGCTGGTGTGTCAGGTGCTGTTTTACAGTCTGTTGGTGCCTGTGGTACTGATAGCGGCAGATGTATTGTCGGTCAGTGATCTAAATCTGTACAGGGTATTGCAATATGTGTTGCCTGTGGAAATGGAGCAATACTGGTTTGCTACAGCATACGTAATGTTGTATCTACTGACTCCAATCCTTCGATGTGCGGTGCATGGTATGAAAAAAGGGCAGTTAAAGGTGACGATCATCATACTGCTATTGTTCTGGTCTGTGAATAAGTCTGTTATGCCGGTAAGGCTGACTATAGATGAACTGGGGTATGATGCTCTGTGGTTTTTGTGCGTTTATCTGTGTGCTGCTTATATCCGATTGTATGGAATCGCTTGGTTTGACAGGGCTCGTAAGGGTGTCTGGGGATATATGGCAGGCTGTGCAGGAATACTGGGGATCACGCTGGTGATCAGGGTGTTTTATCTGGTGACAGGGAAGTTTGAGGATTTTCTCATTGCAGCTTATCACTACAACCATATTTTGAATCTGTTTGCAGCAATCAGCCTCTTTTATGCATTTTATCATTGGAAGATAAAAGAGGGTTGGCTGGCTGATCTAGCATTGAAGGTGGCACCCTATACCTTCGGTGTGTATCTGCTACATGAGCAGGTGGAGATCCGTTATTTGTGGCCGGTGTGGCTGGGTGCTTCAGCAGAAGGGAATCCCCTGTGGTTTGCAGGAAAGAGCATCTTAATCGTATTGGTGGTGTTTCTTGCAGGCATCCTGGCAGATATGGTTAGAAATTTGATATTTACGGGCATTGGAAGAGTGTTTGCCGGCGGCAGGATACACAGCTTCCTTACCAGGTTAGATAGAATGATCAATGGAGAGGCGTGAGAACAGACGGCGGAAAGGATATAATATATGATTAATTTTAACGTACCTCCCTATACAGGGAAAGAGATGGATTATATCCGTCAGTGTGTGGAAAATCAGAAAATCTGCGGTGACGGTGTTTTTACAAAGAAGTGTAATGAATGGATTGAGAACAAGACCGGGACTGCCAAGTGTCTGATGACCACCTCCTGCACACATGCCCTGGAGCTGGCTGCACTTTTGGCTGATATTAAGACCGGGGATGAAGTGATCCTGCCGGCCTATACCTTTGTATCCACAGCAGATGCTTTTGTGCTTAGGGGAGCTGTGCCAGTATTTGTGGATATTAGACCGGATACCATGAATATTGATGAGAATCTGATCGAGGCTGCTATTACAGAGAAGACTAAGGCAATTGTACCGGTTCACTATGCAGGGGTATCCTGTGAGATGGACAAGATTATGGAGATTGCAAATAAGCATCATTTGGCAGTCATAGAAGATGCAGCCCAGGGGATCATGTCTTCCTATAAAGGTCGTGCTCTTGGTACGTTTGGTGATTTCGGTGCTTTTAGCTTCCATGAGACCAAGAATTTCAGCATGGGTGAAGGCGGTGCACTATTGATCCGGGATGAGAAACACATTGAGGACGCAGAGATCATCCGCGAAAAAGGTACCAACAGAAGCAAATTTTTCAGAGGCCAAATTGATAAGTATACTTGGGTGAATTTTGGTTCTTCTTATCTTCCCAGTGAAATGAATGTGGCATACCTTTATGCCCAGCTTGAGATTGCTGAAGAGATCACAAATCACAGACTGGATTGTTGGAACAGATATTATGAGAGACTGAAACCTTTGGCAGAAGCAGGCAAGATTGGGCTTCCTGTGGTGCCGGAGGGGTGTGTTCACAATGCCCATATGTTTTATATTAAGACTGCTGACATTGACCAGAGAAGTGCTTTTATTAAGTTTATGAAAGAAAATGGAATTATGTGTGTCTTCCATTATATTCCTCTGCACACGGCACCGGCCGGATTGAAATACGGAAGATTTCATGGTGAAGACAGATACACCACGAAAGAAAGTGAGAGATTGGTGAGATTACCCATGTTTTATAAGCTGACACTGGAACAGGTTGATGATATTTGTGATAAGGTCATGGAATTTTTCGAGGGCTGAAATTCATGGTTGGTGTAATTGTTTTGTTACTGTGGTTATTATTTATCCCCATAATGGTGGGGGGGATTACGGCCACAGTTGTGGATACGCGAAAGAGTAGTCCGGTATTTCTGTGGATAACAGGACAGATGATCCTTTGGGCAGGATTTCAGTTGATCTGTGTGCCTTTGATATTAAAAGCGCAGCCGTTTTCCACATTGGTGGTGTTATATTTGGCAGTCACTGCGGTATTTGTGTGCCTTGGCCTGGTACTGCATCTAAAATATCTGCTAAATGGTAGAATATCTTATCGTGTTATAGAAGGAGGACCTAAGAACGGGGGAAAATGGCATACAGTTCTTTGGGGCGTATTTTGGTTGCTTCTGCTATTTCAGCTGTTTCAGTCAGTATTTATGACATATGGCGACGGTGATGATGCTTTTTATGTGGCTGTATCTACGATTGCAGAGGAAAGTAATACTATGTATCAGAAGTTACCTTATACCGGTGGTTCCACAGGACTGGATATCAGGCATGGATTGGCCCCTTTCCCTATCTGGATCGCATTTCTGGCCAGAATATCAGGCATACCGACTGTAACGGTGGCCCATGTTGCAGTGCCCCTTATGCTGATACCTATGACCTACGGAATCTATTATTTGATCGGCGGTAAGATCTGTCAGAACCACAGTGAGAAGCTGCCGTTGTTTCTGGTATTAACAGAGCTTCTTGTGTTGTTTGGAGACTATTCCCTATACTCTGTGGAAAATTTTATGATAGCAAGAAGCAGACAGGGAAAGGCAGCTTTGGGAAGTATTGTAATCCCTGCAACGATATATTTGTTTTTACTCATATTGGAGAGGACGCAGGAAAACAGGAAGATTACATTCCGGTTGTGGCTGCTTTTACTTTGTTGTGTATTTACCGGGTGTATGTGCAGTACATTAGGTGCGGTATTATTGTGTATGATAACGGGAGTGACCGGAATCTGTGCGACGGTCTGTTACAAAAAATGGCGGATTCTGATACCCATGGCACTTTGTTGTGTTCCGGCGGTATGTTATGCGATCATTTACGTGCTGGCTGAGTGATAAGGAGAATGTTCATGTGGAATGATGTGATTTCCTTGTTTCGTGAATATATGGGTACAGGACTGCTGGTGGGATGGTTCCTTCTGGCAGTATTGTACTTGCTCATAAAAGAAAAAAGAAAGCACATTCGTATTGTGTTTGTATATGTGCCGATTATTTTATTATTTTTATATTTCAACCCTTTATTTGCAAAGATCGTTTACGGTTTTGTGGGGAATGAAATATACTACCGCATTCTATGGTTAGTTCCCATGACGGTGGTAATCGCTTATGCCGCAGTACATTTATATGGCAACATCAAAGGTAAAACCAGGATTTTGTTTGCTGCGGTCTGCGGAGTGCTTATTATGATATCAGGAAGCTATATTTATAAGAATCCCCACTTTCACAAGGCTGAAAACCTATATCACATGCCCCAGACAGTGGTGGATATCTGCGATGCCATTGAAGTGGAAGGCCGGGAAGTTATGGCTGTCTTTCCGATAGAAATGCTTCAATATGTACGTCAATACTCCCCGGTAGTCTGCATGCCCTACGGCCGAGAACAAACAGTGGACCGCTGGAACTATTATAACGAGATGTACATGATCATGGAAGCAGAGGTTGTGGATGTAGAGCGTCTTGCAACGCTTGCTAAGGAATGGTTGTGCCACTATGTCATTCTTCCAAAGGACCAGACGCTTAAGGGAAGCTTTTATGATTATGATTATATTCTTTTCGGCACCATCGGTGGGTATCATATTTATCAAGATACCACAGTTTATATTGGACTTTAAGATTATGGAATAGATAGTCTAAAATTGGGGAGGTTGTAGTTTGAAGGAACTGCAGCCTCTCTGAAATTTTTGTGAGAGTTCTTAATTCAGGGGGTGACGTGTGGGTGCTGGAAAGGGCATGTACGGAAGAGTATTTTTCCGTGGGATGTGATCAAAACTCCAACAGTCAAATGCTTTTAGGAACATGGGTTGTTGGAGTTTTTCCATATGGAATGCTAGTATGTTAAATTATTAAGGAATGCTTTTTTTATGAGCGTTTCATTGCTTTTATAAGATTTAGGAGAGCATGTATTTCTGCTTCTGTCAATCCCGATAGGTCAATTTCTCTTTTATTTTCCAAACCTAATAAATAATCAGTAGTTACTTTAAAGATTTTTGAGATTGAAATTAAAATATCGTAAGAAGGCATGCGTAAGCTATTTTCATAGGCACTGACGACAGATTTGGTTACCCCCAATTTGTGGGCTAATTGCGCCTGAGTCAGATTATATTGTAATCGTAAAGTCTTGAGAGTGTTTCCAAAGTCAACCATATGTGAACCTCCTTTTAATTAGTGTACCACAAATGGAGTATTCTATAGGTTGACAAAGTATTTAAATAGTTGACTAATCAAAAAATAAGAGATATAATAAAAAAGATTTGTATATTAGAATCTGAGAAGGAGAAAGTTGCTTGAAGAACAGAGGTATTTTCGGAGCGTTACCTATTTTAATCTTTTTATCAATACTTGGAATTGGTTTGTCTTTTGGGGATTGGATATGTGTACATGGAAATGATGTGCTGATTTCTCATGAAAGTGGTATTTATACGGATACAATCCGATTAAAAATAGGTACCATACGTCCTGCTGTCATATATTACACACTGGATGGCAGTATTCCTGATGCAAATAATGAAGAGGTTTATGTGTATGATAATCCCATTGAGTTTGAATTACAAGAGGATACAGCCATATATTCTATTCAGATTAGAGTCGTATATGAGGATGGAGCTCAGAGTCCTATTTATATGAGAGAGTTTGTGATGGAGAAAGAAGGTGCTGAGAGATATCAAACAGACTATGTGATCTGTGTAACAGGATCGGAAGAAGAATTGTGGGGGTATGAAGAAGGGATTTTTGCTAAGGGTAGACAATTTGATGAATATATGGCTGCTAACCCGGATGTGAATGTGAATACCACAATTATACCTGCAAATTATAATAGTGATCGAGAGGTTGCGGTGCATGTTTCAATGTTTGATACAAAAGGACAGGAAATCATCTCTAAGAATTGTGGTCTCAAGATTTATGGAAATTTTACCAGGG
This sequence comes from Acetatifactor sp., assembly GCA_045540075.1. Lineage (GTDB taxonomy): Bacteria > Bacillota > Clostridia > Lachnospirales > Lachnospiraceae > Acetatifactor. Next base: position 16,493 of record JAZQGM010000007.1, read on the forward strand.
GCAAGAATCAAAAATCATTTAGGTTATACGCGAGGACATCTTATGATGCAAGCAATGAATTTGAGTATCATTTTTTGCCTAAATTAATTTCGGATGAGACAAATACAATGATTCATGAATTTCAGCGCATTTCCCTTCATAATTCAGGAAATGATAACGGTTATGGCTTTGTGAGAAATGCGTTGATCGGAGAATTAGCCAGGCAGTTTGGATTCCCGGATGTATTGGTTTCTGAGAGTGCAGTGGTATATGTGAACGGCAGATACCAGGGAATGTATTGGTTGCAGAATACCTATGATGATAAGTATTTTAAAGAAAAGTATGGAGACTATACAGGGGAGATGCTGGTTTGTGAAGGTACGTTAAGCCACATGAATTCCGGAAAAGCGGAAACAGAGAGATATAAAACATGCATTGAAGCGTACAATTCATTTTGTCAATGGGTGAAGGAAGCAGACCTGAGTCTTGATAATAATTGGCAAGTTGTTGAGAGAACCCTTGATATCGTAAATTTTGCAAAATACATGGCCATAGAGTATTATATTGGCAATATTGACTGGCCAGACAATAATGTGAAGATTTATCAATATGTGTCTGATAAGGAGGAAGAGGAAGCTTCTGTTTTTGATGGGAGATTCAGATATCTTTTATTTGATACGGATTATGGATATGGTTTATTATTTCAAGATGTTTATGGTTATGATGTGACCACTTATCGGTTGGAAGATTTATGTTTTGGAAGCGGAGAGCAGGAGTTATTTGGCTGTCTGATACGGCGTAAAGAATTTAAAGAGCTTTTTATTAATGCGTTATTGGTACTTTCACAGGGCGCTTTTTCGGCTGGGAATGTTGAGAAAGTTTTGAATGAATTTTGCGAAGAGACAGATAAGGAACTGCAATACATGTTTGAAGAAACACAATTGCTAAAGAATTCTATTTGGGAAGCTGATGATAATTCTTATGCAAATGTTAAGGTAGAGCATGGTGAGATTAAGAATTTTGCGGTAAACAGACCCAGTATTGTGTTGGGAGAAATGCAGGCTATATTAGGGTGCGGAAAGGCGTTTGGATTGCAGTTGTCACCACAGGAGCGAGGCATGTGGATGGTGAATGGTATCGATGCAGGTAGTGAATATAATGGCTATTGCTTTGAACATATTCCAATGACTATTACTTGTAAAGTACCGGTAGGCAGTAAGGTGAAAGGGTATTATGTGAATGATACTTATGTAAAAGGCGAAGAGTTGAGATTAAATGCTGCTGAGCTGGAGGAGGGTGCTGAAGGCTTGATTGTTAACGCTGACATAATGACAAGTCCAGTAGAGCAGTTGGATATTCTGGCATATCAAATTGATGGTGGAAATGATTATGTAGTCTTACAGAATACCGGAAACATCGCATTGGTATTGTCAGATTACTCCTTATCTGACACGATAGATGCTTCCAAGGGCAGATTGCCGGCAGTGGTTCTGCAACCGGGGGAATTATATAATGTCTATGGAAAACAATATACTGGGAGGATGGAAAAACGAGGAATAAGAATGTCCTTTTCCTGGAATGATGAGGAGGCTGTTGTACTGTCAAACGTGAAAACCGGTGTCATCAGACAAAAAGGATTAAAGGGTGAAGTGCAGTGAATAATATATCAAAAAATGAAGTGTTAAGATACGAGAATAAGTATTTGATCCGAACACATCAATTGGAGCAGATTAGAATCGGGCTGGAGGCATTGTGTTTTAAGGATAAAAATGTGGGAGCAGATGGACAGTATCATATTCGCAGTCTGTATTTTGATGATTATAGGGGAAGTTCTTTTCGGGATAATGAGATGGGAATAGAGCCCAGAAGTAAATTTCGCATCCGTATTTACGATTGTGAGGAAAATTTTATCAGCTTAGAGCGAAAGATGAAGATTGGAGGTAAAATTTTAAAAAGAAGAACCAGGATAACAAAATCGTTTTTGGATGCTGTTATGGCAAAAGCATGGGAACAGATTGATTATCCAAGTGAAGATCCTTTGATCAATCAATTTATGATGGCATGCTATGCCGGATATTTAAGGCCGGTTATCATTGTTGACTATGATAGAGAGCCTTATGTATTTGCAGAAGGAGATGTACGCATTACCTTTGATACCAATATTGGTTTTTCAGACGATTTTGAGAACTTTTTTGAAATAGGACTTTTTGTGCAACCGATATTACCTGTCGGCACACAGCTATTGGAAGTCAAATATACGGAGTTCCTACCGAAATTTATATATGAGCATCTGAATCTGGCAGGATTAAAGCAAAGTACTTTTTCTAAATACTATTTATGTGAAAAAAACAAAAGAATGAGAGGATATTGATATGAGTGTAAAGGACGTTTTGGGGGGAATGGCAGTTGGAGTGGAAATTGCGGGAATTGGTTTGTATGAGAGTGTCACTTCGTTGTTATTTTCTTTGTTGGTTGGTATATACATATTTGTTGTATATCGGTTGTTTATAAGAAAAACCTTATATAATATCAACCTAAATATTGCGTTAATGGGCATGACAGTAATCACAGCAGCAGTTATGTTGACGATTCAGTCTAATCTGGTATTGTCCTTGGGAATGGTAGGTGCGTTGTCTATTGTCAGATATCGAACAGCAATAAAAGATCCGATGGATTTGTTTTTCATGTTTTGGTCTATTGCTGATGGCATCATGTGTGGTGCGAGACAGTTTTGGCTGGCGATTGTTGTGACTTTGCTTTTGACAGCAGCAATTTTGATTCTGAGCCAGATGCCCACAATAAAAGCACCATATGTTCTTGTTATTAACGGTTCTTATGAAGGTTTGGAGGATTCGTTGAAGAAAGTGGTTAAGAGGCATAGCAAGCATTATAAGATCAAAGCCAGAAACATTGTGAATGGTACAGAAAGGATCATTATTGAATTGAAGACATCTGATGAAAAAGGGTTGTTAGAGGACATTAATAACATACGGCAAGTGGAAAAGGTTTCTTTGCTTACATATGAAGGTGATGTGGTCTGACGAATGCAACAGGAGAGACTTATTCGGCCTCTCCTGTCTTCTTTACAACACAATTGTAATGCGATATTAATTATTTTTATCAAAATAATTCAGCGCGTATACAAATCTCTCAGCTACAAGTTTGCGCCCTTCTACATTCAAGTGAAGGTTATCAGTAAGGTATTGGGTGGCATTATCCTCGTGGATGGTGCCATACAGGTTATCTACGAATGTAACGCTGCGGTCGTAAGCATAACCAAATTGTTTGATTACATAGGTGGATAGTACATCCTGGCCATAACGGTACTGGTCGCTGCTGACATATTTACCTTCTTCATTAATTGCAAAAGCATATGTGGGAGACATCACAATGATGCGGATGTGGGGGTAAGTCTCTTTGATCAGGTCGATACCTGCACACATATTTCCGGTAAATTGCTGAATGTCTGTGTCGTTCTGGTCGCTGTACATATTGTGTCCGGCCAGATAATCACTGCCATCGTACATCATGACGATCACATCAACAGTGCTGAAATCAATATCCATTAATGCTTCATAAGCTTCCAGGCCGTCTTCCGGCATATTGTCTCCTAACGTTTCAAAAATGTCCTGATATACGAAATCATTATTGCGCAGACAGAATGCGGTAGTAAGCCAGTAAAAGTTGAAAGCATCCATTGGTGCAATATCAGCACTCAGAGTGGCTCCTTGGGCAGCCAGATAAGAATCTCCAACAGAACAGTTGATCACAGTTGCACCGGTCATGTCCTCGATGATATTGGCAAGACTATCCTCAGAATCTCTGTCGTCAGCAAAAGGCGCGTTTCCGAATGCTACGATGGTGGTTTTGCCATCATCTGTTACAGTCACACCTTCCTGAGGAATCAGGGGCATGATACTATCCAGAACCTCCAGGGTAAATTCGCTTTCATAATCATCAATATTTTGCTTGGTGCCATAATTCATCACTCGCCAGAACACTAGTCCCAGTATGATGAGCAGGATTAGTGCGAAGCCAATATGGATCAATGCCGAAGGAAATCTAAGCTTAGGAGCATCCTCGTCAAAAGTATCCTCCTCGAAAGCATCCTCGTCAAGAGAATTCTCGTCAAAAAAATCCTCTTCAAAAGGGGAGGAGATATATTGGGGCGAATGGGCTTCCTGATTGGGTGTTTGTTCCAAATCAAAAAGGTCCAAGTCGATAATATCCAAATCAGGTATGTTTTGATTGTTGTTATTGATTGTATTCTTATGTTTCATATGTCCTCACTTTGCTGTTACATTTTAAGGTTAGCTCATGTGTTTTTATCCTTTGATTCTATTTTACTATTATATGGCAAATATGTCCAGAATATTAGAAAGATTTAAGAAAATCTGAAGAAATATTTTTACTCTTGAAGAAACTACTTGTTAAATGATATAATAATGTGGAATATAAATATGTTACATGTGTGACAGAATGTGAGGCTGATGTGAGGACGTTAAAGTGCAGCAAAAGTACACTTAATATATTATTTTGGCTATTCATGGCAATTGGTATTGGAGCAAGAGTATGGAAATTTGGTGTAGTTCCGGCGGACATTAATGTTGATGAAGCATATGCCGGATATGAAGCATATTCATTGCTCCATTATGGAATGGATTCTCATGGTTACCGCTTTCCTGTATATCTGACAACTTGGGGAAGTGGTATGAGTGCATTAAACTCTTATCTGATGATTCCTTTTCTTGCATTCTTTGGGGCGCAGACTTGGGTAATTCGTATGCCGCAGTTAATCGTAGGATGTTTGACGCTTTGGGTAGTTTTTTTAATTGTAAAGAGAGTCATAAATGAATATGCTGCATTATATGCACTGTTTTTTCTGGCGATATCTCCCTGGCATATTATGATGTGCAGATGGGGGATGGATGCTAATTTAGCTCCCGGATTTATAGTTTTTGGGTTGTATTTTTTCTTGAGAGGTATGGAAAATGCACGATATTTTATATTGGCAGCGTTGTTTTACGGCTTATCTCTGTATTGTTATGCGACCATATGGCCTTTTGTGCCATTGATGCTGGTTCTTCAGTTGGGGTACGGATCGTGCTATAAGAGGATTTGTTTTTCGTGGGAGTTGTTGGTATCAGGAATGATTTTGTTTTTTATGGCTCTTCCACTTTTGCTTTTTTTATTGGTGAATTTTGGGGTAATAGAAGAAATTTGTTTGCCCTTTATCTCTATTCCCAGGTTGCTTCATATGAGAGCAAATGAATTTTCATTTTCAAATTTATATGAACAGATAAAGAATCTTTGGCATATTGTCAAGCTTCAATATGACTGGTTGCCACATAATGGAACAGAAGGATTTGGTATTTTTTATCATTGTAGTTTTCCCTTTTTTGTGATTGGCTCTTTTGTTTATTTGAAGGAGTTGGTGATTGGCATTGTAAGAAAAAAATATTGTCCTCATATGATGATATTGATTCAGCTTGGCGCAGCAGTATTATTGGGAGTGTCAATTCAAGCTAACATTAATAGAGTAAATATTTTGTTTATTCCGATTATTATAATTACAGCGTCAGGAATCTATTATGTTTGTATGTTGGGTGGCAGATTGATAGGTGTTGCATGCAGCAAATTACGATGGAAAAAGGAGAACGGGATATTTGAAACTGTTTCTTCAGGACAATTGAGGAAATGGTTATTGATTGTTTCAGTGGGATGTTATTTGGTGCTTTTTGTAAAGTTTGAAAGGTATTACTTTACTGAATATAGGACAGAGATTGAGTATCATTTTTGTAAAGGAATTGAAGAGGCGGTAGATCATGCACTGCAATATGACGGGACAATTTATGTAAGTCCCGGTATTCAGCATCCTAGAATTCTGTTTTATAGTGAAGTGGATGTGACAGAGTATATAGAAACAGTGAAATATTATAATTATCCCAGTTCTTTTTTAGAAACAGTGTCCTTTGGTAGGTTTAATTTTGAGTTTGATTCCACAAAACCGGACAAGGATGCGGTGTATATACTTAGTAAAGCGGTAGACTTGTCAGTCTATGAAGAAATGGGATTTATATTGGATACTTTTGATTGGTTTACGGTGGCACATATGGATGAAAGATAAAAATAAAAGGAGAAGATAAAGATTATGGATAAGATGAGAAAGATAGTACCGGGTTGTGTGCTTGTTTTATTAGGCATTTTTACCTTTCTATATTTTGCCGATTTAAAAGAAGTATGGTTCTGTGATGAAATTTACAGTTATGAGTCGGCCAATGGTGTGGAACAGTCATGGCCTGCACAGACCATAGGTGAGTGGATGTCAGGAGATGATATAGAGTCTTTTCTGGCAGCGGACGGGGATGAATTTCGATTACAGTATATTATGGATGTGATATATGGGGATCATGTTCCGTTGTATTTCTTCGTGTTCCGCATTCTTGGGGTATTGTTTTTTCGAGGGAGTGCATCCATATGGATCGGACTTAGTATCAATCTTGTATTTTATTTGATTCTGTTGGTGTTGGGATATGTATTTTCCTACAAGCTGACAGGAAATAGTAAGGTTGCTTTTGTATTGATGTTAATCACGAGTGTGGTGAATCGTTTTATGATCTCTCAGATGACCATGCTACGGATGTATATGATGTTGCTCTGTGCAGAAGTGCTTTTGGTATTAGGTGCTTTATGGATACTTAGGGAAATAAAAGGGAGAATGAGGTTTTTGCCCTTTATTTACCTGTATGTGGTCACTATTTTTGGATTTTTGATTCATTATGATTATTGGATATTCTATGCGGTAACAGCAACAGTTTTTTGTTGTTGGCTGCTTTTTAAGGCTTGGAAAGAACGAGGAAAGAAATTTTATACCACAAGAGCATTTAGGTATGTGTTGGCATGGGGAGGAAACTTTGTAGCATCCTTGTTGACTACGATCTTCATATTCCCTTATTGCAGGTGGAATTTAAATAAGGGGAAGGGGCAGACGGCTCTTTATTCGATTATTGTCTTTTCCAAAGAAAAGTGGGAAAATATTTTGTGGGGATATGAAAGACTTGCAAAGGGTGTGCTTGGCAATGGCATGCCTACGGTATTGGGACTTTGCATCTTGTTTGGGTGTATCGTAGGTGGCGCTTGTCTTCTGGTGAAAAGAAAAGAATTTGGCAAAGCAACAGGTCTCTTCCTGACGACAGCAGTTACCCAAGGCTATCAGGTGGCGGTATGTTTTACATTGCCGGCGGAGAGAGAAGAACGTTATTTGTGGGGAAGTTCTTCCCTGTTTCTCTTCTGCGCGTGCTATGGAGCCTGTTTGATCATTCAATCACTACTGCCTTTGATAAAAAAAGTATGGATCCGCAATGTGACAGTAATGGTTCTTGTTGTGGGGCTTTTGCTGGGAGAATGGCTGGTGATAGATGGCGGTTATAATGTTCCTTATCTGTTCCATCCGGATAAGGATGTAGAAGTGTTGGAGGAACACGGAGATGTTCCATGGGTTGTATATGGTCCGACACTAGGTGTTTACTCTTATTATGACTGGTTGATCCCGGATAAAATCTGTTTCTTTTCTTTGGAGGAAAGTGCCAAGGAAGTATCCGCAGCACAGCAATTGAAAGGGCAGGATTGTTTTGTTGTTTATACGTATCCTGATTATATTGGACAGGCAGAAGCCTTCTTTGAGAAATATTTAGGAGTGGAATTTAATAACAGGTATCTGACACATAGTACGAATTTGGGAGTGTTCTTATTAGAAACAGAAAAGAAATAATAGAAAGGATTACGATGAAGAAATTATTTAATCAAAGAAAAAGACCATATGAGAATGCATTTGATTATGATGAGTGGGAGGAATATGACCAAGATATAGAAGACGATGGGTATGATTCTTTAGAGTATAGTTATGCAGGTGAGGAAGGTGAAGCTTATGAGGCAGAGGAAGTCTACTGTGATGAGGAAGGGGTAGAGTACGAAGTCGAAGAAGGTTATGCTGAAAAAGACTATATTGAAGAAG
>JAZQGM010000008.1:0-2502 GCA_045540075.1 Acetatifactor sp.
ATCTTGCCCTTCAGATACCCATGTTTCTCACAGTAAGCCAGGCAATAATACTGCTTGCCATTCCCACTGAACCATTTAATCTTCTTGCGAATATTGCAATGACATATATAACATTTACTGGACACTACTTCCCTGTCCCGAAAAGCTTCCTCTCTGTCCGCAAACTGTCTGGAGATATACTTACAATAGGTGTCAAACTGCACCTTTATCTCCTCTTCCCTTCTGACAGGGGGATGATACACATCATAGGATACATTTCGAAGTACCTTGGGGTCCTTGCACTGCGTCAACACCTTGCCGGTATAGTAGGCATCTTCAAAAGCACGATGAAAGGGCGCATCCTTTGCAATATGTAGATAGTCCACTGCATATTCCAAACTGCGCCTGGTTTTGCGGTCTTCATAAGCGATACTAAAAAGCTTTTGAACATCAAGATAAGGAATGGGGCCGCCTGAGAGGGGCTCCATCCCATAATATCTCATATTCCGCTGCAGTTCCGTCAGGTCCTGAGTGCCCCAGGTGCAGAACATAAACTGCTCGCACGCACCGCCACACCAGGCAAGAAACCTCTCCATCACTTCCACAAAGGTCTCGCCCTCCTTAAGCATCTCCATATCCAACTGAATCAGTTCTCCTGTCACCCTGTGCATTTCATGGTAAATTTGTGGCCTGATCAGTCCGTGAAACTCATCTGTCTGCTCCATCTGCTCATTCAGCTTCACAGCACCGATCTCCACGATTTCAAATGCCGGATGACGCTCTGCATCCTCGCTGCCCTGATTCCATTCCAAATCTAAAACAATGTAATTCATCAGCCCATTCCTTTGTACGACTGCTTATTTACCCAGCATCTTCAAAATGGCTGACTTACTCTGTACGCCTACAGAAGTTCCCACTGTCTGACCATCCTTAATCACCACCAGAGTAGGAATACTCATGACATTGAATCTGGCCGCAAGAGCGGGCTGATCATCTACGTCTACCTTGCACACCTTTACATCTGTAAGCTCCCCTGCCAGCTCCTCGATCACCGGCATCAGCATCTTGCAGGGACCACACCATGCCGCCCAGAAATCGATGAGTACGGGCTTATCAGACTGTAATACTTCTGTATCAAAATTTTCCAATGTTACATGTAATGTTGCCATCGTCTTCTCTCCTTTTCTCTGTGCCAAAATCACTCTTAGCACTTATTATTGTGTACATCTGTATCTGAAATATGCACGTTAATGCACCCCTTCACAGAGCGTTGCCACCCTGTGAAGCTTAAATGCCACGCGCTTTAATAAGCTCTTCCCCAGTAAACCATTCTTTGGGCCGGCTTGCCGCAGCATACACAAGTATCTGCAATATGCTCCTGCTCAAAAGGCATACAACGGCTGGTCACGCTAAGTTTTTCCTTGATCTGATCCTCACAAGCCTGTTCACCGCACCACATGGCTTTTACAAAACCGGATTTTTCTGTAAAAATCTTTTCAAACTCTTCCATATTGGCTGCGATATAAGTGTGGTCTTCTCTGTGGGCTCTGGCTCTCTCCAGCATCTCTCTCTGCATAGTATCAAGCAGCTCGCCTACCTTTGCCTCCAGATCCTCTAACGCCACCTCGATTTTCTCTCTGGTGTCTCTTCTGCAGATTACGCACTTGCCGGCTTCAATATCCTTAGGGCCGATCTCCACGCGCAGGCAATAGCCTCTCATCTCAGCCTCAGAGAACTTCCAACCGGGAGACTTATCAGAATCGTCTACTTTTACCCGGAAGTTGCTCTTTAGTCTGTCGCGCAGCTCATATGCTTTATCCAGCACGCCTTCCTTTTTCTGCTGAATGGGGATGATGCACACCTGTACGGGCGCTACCTTGGGAGGCATTACCAGACCTTCGTTGTCACCGTGTACCATGATGATAGCACCGATGAGACGGGTGGTCATACCCCAGGAAGTCTGATGTACGTGCTTTAAGGTATTGTCTTTATCTGCAAACTGAATCTCAAAAGCTTTGGCAAAGCCATCACCGAAGTTGTGGCTGGTACCGGACTGCAGTGCCTTACCATCGTGCATCAGCGCTTCAATGGTATAAGTAGCCAAAGCACCGGCAAACTTCTCCTTCTCCGTCTTCTGACCCTTCACCACAGGGATTGCCAGCACTTCTTCACAGAAGCTTGCATATACGTTCAGCATCTGAATGGTTCTTGCCCCAGCCTCCTCTGCGGTAGCATGGGCAGTGTGTCCCTCCTGCCACAGGAATTCTCTGGAACGCAGGAAAGGTCTGGTCTCCTTCTCCCAGCGAACCACAGAACACCACTGGTTATATACCTTGGGCAGGTCTCTGTAAGAATGAATGTCATTTTTGTAAAAATCACAGAACAAAGTCTCAGAAGTAGGTCTTACACACAGTCTCTCCTGCAAAGGATTCAAACCGCCGTGAGTCACCCATGCCACCTCCGGCGCAAAACCTTCTACATGATCTTTTTCTTTCTGAAGCAAAGATTCCGGAATGAACATAG
>JAZQGM010000009.1:0-11886 GCA_045540075.1 Acetatifactor sp.
GCCTGTCTCTGGGCACGCTTGGTCTCCATATAGTAGTTGGATACAGCGTAGGGACCTACAGCCATAGACTCTTTAGTATTTAGAAGATAATGCTCCGGCTGGTATTCTCCTACGAAGGCTTTTACCTTATCATCTTCTTCCAGCAAAATATTTTCCACACCATGGCTGGTGATAAAGCCATCCTGACAGATCATCACCGGAAGTCTTACGTCCTTGTGTTCCGCAATGGGAAAGGCCTGCAGGAAGTTGTCATAGGCTTCCTGATTGGACTCCGCATAAATCTGGATCCAGCCGCTGTCTCTGGCACCCATACTGTCGGAGTGGTCTGCATTGATATTGATGGGGCCTGTCAAAGCTCTGTTGACGAGAGCCAGCACGATAGGCATTCTGTCGGAAGCGGCCACGTACAGCTCTTCCCACATAAGCGCTAAACCGCAAGAGGATGTGGCTGTCAAAGTCCTGGCACCTGCTGCCGAAGCACCCAGCGCCGCAGACATGGAACTGTGCTCACTTTCCACATGAATAAATTCTGTATCGATTTCTCCGTTGGCAATATAATTGGCCACGTACTGAGGAATCTCTGTAGAAGGTGTAATGGGGAAAGCAGGCATCACGTCCGGATTGATCTGCTTGATAGCATATGCCACTGCTTCGTTACCTGATAATCTCTCTCTGATTGCCATTTATTTGCCCTCCTTCATGGTGATCGCGCCGAAAGGACATACTTTCACGCAGATGCCGCAGCCTTTGCAATGGTCGTAGTCAAACTCCTGCCTTTTGCCGTCACAGACGGGTATGGAAGAGTCGGGGCAGACCGGGGCACACAGAAGACACTGTTTACACTTGTCCCAATCCATCACCGGGGTGGCAGTTCTCCATTCTCCGGTGCAGAAGTTTTTGGATGTGGCAGGTTCGTAAATCTGGTTACCCTCTGTAATATGCTGCCAGGGGCTTTTCTCATTGATATCTATTGCTTTCATTTGTTCTTATCCTCTCCTTCAATTGCTGCGAACGTAAGCTCCAGCGCCTTCATGTTACCCTCTATCACCTCAGGCTTCTTGGCAAATTTATGCTCAAAAGAAGCCTTCATTTCCTTTAAGAATATTTCTTTCTCCATGACGCCGGACACTGCCACCATGGCCGCCAGCATAGGAGAGTTGGGATAATATCTGCCCAATGCCTCCACTGATATTTTTCTGGCATCCAATGTTACCACCTTGCCCTGATACCCATGAAGCTTATCCACGATTTCTTCTTTGCTTCTCTGGGTGTTCACTACGATAGCTCCTTGTGGTTTGAGACCGTGGGTCACGTCTATGGCCTCCAGGAGGCTGTCATCTACCACTGCCACGAAGTCGGGATCGTAAATGTTAGAGTGAATGGTTATTGGACTTTCACTGATCCTGTTATAAGCTGTAATGGGGGCTCCCATACGCTCCGGACCATACTCCGGAAAGCCCTGTACATATTTACCTGTCTTAAATGCCACATCAGCAAGCAAAAGTGCCGCTGTCTTTGCACCCTGGCCTCCACGGCCGTGCCATCTGATCTCAATCGTATCGTTCATGTACTTCTCCTCTTTTTGCCAAAATAATCTTGTTCGCCCATTCACAAAGGCAGCCGGTCTGTACACACAGCCGGCTGCCCTGACGGATGATACCTATCTCGATATCTTTGTTCAAAAAAGCTTCTACCGTAAACGGCAGAAGCTACACTTACATCCCATTTACGACATACCAACATATGCGTCCTCTGTTACGGGAGGAATCCGTCAGCATCTACTTACCTACGGCTTTGGTGCTGCAACTCGGGAGGGATCTAACACAAATTCTACCGGTACCGCATCTCAGCTTGCGCGGCTCTCTGTGACTTTGGAATAGGTGTACTGTCTCCGTCATCGTCTTTAGACCTGTTCAATTTACTTCATTATAGTAGCGCGTTAATCTGTTGTCAAGTGTTTTTTTATTTTTTCTTTCCCTTTTCGTTCAGTACCTTCTTGTACGGTGCAAGCATACCCTCGTTCATGGCATTTCCCATCTTGGCCTTTAGCTTGGGCGAGGATATCAAAGCCCCTACCAGGTACATCTTCACCATGGTTCCCCATTTCTTCTGGGGGAAATCATACTGACCATGGGCTTTGTAGAATTTATGGTCTGCCTTCATCATTCCCTGCATCAGCCAGATCAAATCCCGGAAAATCTTCATTCCGCCGATACCATAGAAATTCTGTGGCGGTACATATTTATGTTCAAGAGCATAGCAAAGGGACTCAGCCATGCGGTCAATTTCTCTGTCAGGGTCCTTCTCATCAGTGGCCACACCGGCCAGGAAGTTACCTCCCACCTGTGCCCGTCCTTCTATGATCATCTGCAGGTTAAATTCCCTGCTGTAATCACCACTGACAAGGTATCCCATGGGCATGCCCATGGTCACAGTGCGGTGACCGTTACAGAACTGTCTGTCATCATATAATTTAAATGAGGCGCCCATAGAATGATTTTTAATAGAAAAGGCATAGATAATGGCCTCCGCAGTCTGTATATCATTGCGCAGGAAATCGTCAAAACCATCTACATAAACACACTTTCCGGAAACAGCACAGCAAAAACAGCCAAGACACCCTCCTCTAAAAGGATATTCCCGGATATTGACTACCCGTGTCTTCCTTGGCAGAACCGTTCGAAAACGGGCAATCATATTCTGAAGCTGCGTATCCTGATCTTCACAATTGGTTAGAATCACCACATCACCCGGCTTATCCTCACATGCTTTCTCCTCTTCCCGTAAAGGGGTAACCGGCACATGAGCCGGGGACGGTAAGGAATCCGGAAATCCTTCAAAGACATCTTTCTCCACGCTAAAACATACAAAATCAAAGAAGTCCTCTGCTTCTTTTCGTCCTTTTTCAGAAAGCAGATCATCCATGTCTGCCGACAATCCACGAATATATTTTAATCCCATATCCTGACAGTTATCCTGTATGTAGCGATGGGCTGTTACATCATAAAAATGCTTGGATGTGGTAAGCTGGGTTGCAAACTTCCCGGCAAGGGTCACGTCTGCTTCCTTTAAAAGCTCTATAAAACGATGTAACTGGTATGGTGCAATAAAGGTATAGACCGGATAAGAAAAAAGCAATAAATCAGCTTGTCTGAGGGCTTCAACAGCCGGTGCAAAATCCTTCTCCAGCGCCTTGATCCGCTGACCTACACAAAGCACCTCAAAAGTATGCTCCGGGTGCAGCTTCTCCAGATAATGAATCGTTTGTAATGTGATACTGTATTGCCCCTTGGGACTTCCGTTTAAAACTAATATTTTCATGTTTACCTCATTTCCTAAGCATAGTCATTCAGCCGCCATCACAGACAACGCCTGCGCTACACATTCACAACAGACCAGCAATGACTGTCAGGCTTACCGGATTCATTATATCACAAAAATAAATTTTTTACATTACTTTTTTAACTCCCCAAACTGGCATGGTAAAAAAGTTTCATTCTGGCACTTTTTACCATGCCATTTTTGTGTTATCTTGTATTACAACACAAGACGTACAAGGAGATGAAATATTATGGTGAAGAAGAAAAGTAAGGTTTTATTGATCATTGGTCTGGTATTGCTGGCCATTAGCATTATTTTTACATTATACACACGAGGCACTACCTACGTGCAGTCTACAGAAATCGGTGCAGAATTGACGGAAGTGAAGAATCAGATTGCTGCCATCCAGGCAGGCACAGCAACAGGAGACCTGAATGCACTGAATGCCAGGAAAACCCAACTATCCGATGAAAAGCTGGATCTGGAAAGACCTTATTCTTATGGCCTGACCCTGCTTTTTGTCGCCGTGATGTTGACTATCAAAGGATTGTACAATGCTTTCGTTGGTCAGACTGCTGCCCAGAAAGCCGACATCAAGCGACTGACCCAGGCAGGACTTCTGGCTGCACTTTGTTACATTGGATTTGCTTTTTTCAAGATTGATATCCCTGTGGGACCGGAGAAAACAGCCTTCCATTTCGGTAATGTATTCTGCGTACTGGCGGCCCTTTTGCTGGGTGGCTACTGGGGTGGTCTGGCAGGTGCTGTGGGTATGACTATTGCGGATCTGACCACAGCATATGTGACCAGTGCCCCCAAGACTTTCCTGTTAAAGCTTTGTATCGGACTGATCGTGGGCTTTGTGGCCCATAAACTCTTTAAGCTCAGCCGGTCACATTCTGCCAAATATGTAACAGGTGTCACCATCGGATCCTGTATCGCAGGTATGGCTTTTAATATCGTTGCCGACCCGCTGGTGGGATATTTCTACAAAATGTACTTATTAGGCGTACCCCAGGATATCTCCTCTGCTCTGGCTAAGATGGGCGCCATTACTACCACTGTGAACGCTGTTGTGGCAGTCATCGCTGCCTCTGTCTTCTACCTGGCACTTCGCCCGGCTCTGAAGAAATCAGGTTTATTCGTACAGGTTACACCGGAGGTTGAGAAAATATGATTCAAAATACTACTCAGGCAAAGGCCGGGGGAATTCCCCGCCTTGCCATGATTAACAGTTTTGCCGGTTTCGGGCGCTGCTCTACCACCATCGCCCTGCCGGTGGTCAGTGTCATGAAGGTACAGGGATGCCCTGTGCCTACTTCTGTTTTGTCCAATCATCTGGCTTTTCCTGCATGCTACTTTGATGATTATACCTCACATATGAGGGAGTATCTTCAAGTGTGGGAGAAGCTGCAAGTGACTTTTGACGGGCTATATTGTGGTTTTCTGGGCAGTGTGGAACAGATTGACATTGTGAAACACTTTTTGGCAAGTCCTGTGATGCGCAGTGAACAGATTAAACCCCTGTTCTTATTGGATCCTGTTATGGGGGATCATGGCAGAACATATTCTTCTATCACGCCGGCTCATTGCGAAGCCTTGAAGGAACTTACGGCACTGGCAGATATTCTGACACCTAATATCACAGAGGCTTGCCTCCTTACCGATACACCTTACAAAGAGGGGAACTGGACAGATGGGGAACTGGCTGACATTTGCCGGAAACTGACAGATTTAAAAGTTACTGCCGCTCAGGGTGACAAGAATCCTCTGCGCATTGTAATTACCGGGCTTCAAGAACAGAACCGCATTCTCAACTATATCTGGGAAAATGATCAAAACACAAGTTACTATACTGAGGTTGCCGGATCACCTCACCATGGTACCGGAGACTTATTCGCATCCATTCTGGCTGCTGACGCGCTGCATGAAGTGCCTTTTGCCCAGTCTGTACAAAAAGCCTCTGAATTTGTGGCTCTGTGCATTAAGGGCACAGAAGAAGCAGGCACACCCGAACAGGATGGAGTGCTTTTTGAAAAATACTTATACCGACTTTGTGAGTAAATTTACGAACAGAGATAAGAAACCTCCAAACTGCCATCATATGGCAGCCCGGAGGTTTTATTAACACTATTGTACAAATGTAATTGTAATATTTCCCATAGAGCATTCTAAATCCATCCTACGCCCGGCACTGTTGTTAATCTTCTGCTCCTTTGCCACACCGCCGCCATATTGCTCTTCGCCAATCTTAATATTACCTGCCACACATTCCAATTCATAATCATAATCCGTGCGGGAACCAGCCAATTGTAATTCCAGGTTCCCCATGGCACACTCCGCCTCAATACTTCCGGTTACACTACCCTGTGCCACAAAATTTCCCACACCTACTTCGGCACCTAAACTGCCAACCTCCATCCCGCTCAAGCGAATCTCACCTGCCCCCACGGAAATATCCAACTCACTGACCTTCAACCCTTCAGCAAGAATCTGACCGGCTCCCACTTCCAGATCAACCTCCTGCCAGCTGTACCCATAGGGAAGATACAGAGTAATCCTACTATCCTCAGCATTTTCCTTGGCTTTTCTGGTGGATGTAATCCTAAGCTCATTGCCTTTTTGATACGCCTGAAACTTTCCTACATTTTCTGCCACCACTCGTGCACTTTTGTCCTGAGAATCTAGAATTTCCAACGCACATCCGCCTATTTCCACATGAAGCACCGATGCATTCATATGTTCAAAAGTACGCTCTACATTACCGCTTTCAACCACCTCATCTTTATCAAAAATAGTGGCATCATCGATATCGAACCCCTCAAGATTCTCATACCGATTCAAAACATCTTCAAGAAGTGCTTCTCCACCTTCTTTTATGTCCTCTAGCAGATTCTTTCCCCCTGTGACTTTCACCCAAAAATCATCAGTAGCATTTGCTCCTTCGTAAAAGCGCATTACAGCAGGCAACAATAAACCAATACCGATTATCACAAGCACTGCCACAATACAAAATTTAAGAAACTTCTTCATACGCTTACCTCCATAACTACTTCACATAACATAGAACCATCCAACATTCATTTTTGCAACTTGTCCTGCATTTTCCATTGTGCCTGAAATTGATATCCACTGTCATTTTTTGTCGATAACATCAAACAAATCCACCATTTCCACATAGTTATCCACATATTCATGAATGTCTCTTTTTTACATCCATTTTCCTCTCAACTGCAGTTTTCCTCGTCAAATGTTCTGTTTTCCGTGTATTGGCAACATTTGTTCGGGATACATAACTCTGTTCCAAAAAGCGTCTACCTGTGCAGAAACTGTATCCACATTTACCACTTGGAAGTGCTCCCACTCCCTGGGAAACAGTTTTTGATACGCAAACTGTAGGAATCTTTCATCCAAAAGTGCGATCACTCCCACATCCTCTGCTGTACGGATCACCCTTCCCGCAGCCTGTAATACCTTATTCATCCCCGGATACCTATAGGAATAATCAAAGCCGTTTTCACCCTTACGGTTAAAGTAATCCTTCAAAAGTTCTCTCTCACTGCATACCTGGGGGATCCCTGTTCCCACGATCATCACCCCGATCAACCTGTCATTCTTCAGATCGATCCCTTCACTGAAAATACCACCCAGCACACAAAATCCGATCAACACATGATCCGGCTCTTCCTGAAAGCTTTCCAGAAACGCTTCCCTGGCCTGCTCATCCATATAATCCTGCTGGATAATACATTCCCTGCCTTCCCCTGCAAACTGCTCCATGTAAATCTCATAAATGTTCTGCAAAAAAGCATAGGACGGACAAAAGACCATATAATTGCCATTGCGGTTCTTTACAATCTCCTCAATATATCTGGCAATGGTGAAAAATTCCTCCTCAGACCTTCTAGTATACCTACTGGTCACATCGTTAGCCACCAAAAGCGCCCTCTTATGAGGTTTAAACACCGACTGTGCATACACCTCATAATCCTCCTTCTCACCACCCAGAAGTCCCTTGTAATACTGAATCGGAAGAAAGGTAGCCGAAAACAGGATACTGCTGCGCCCTCTGTTCATACATTCCTGCAGATTCTTGGACGGATCCACACACAAAAGCTTCAGAAGAAAGCTTCCATCCTCCAGAAGTTGCATATATTTCACATAATTTTCATCCACTCTCTCATAGACGTCCAGAAAATGACACACCTTGAAATAAAAATCAAGCAACTGATCCCTGACATCCGGCTGGCCATCTTCCTGTTCATCCAGATAATTATCTATGGCTGCATGCAGTCTCAAAAGTGCATTGACAAAGCCATCGATCTCATTGACTTTGCTGTAGCCCTCACATTCTCTCTTAAGTGCAAGCAACTCTTTATTACACTTCTCCAACTGTTTCTGAATCCAACCGCAGTAACCCTCTTTTACCAGGATACAGTCTGCCTCTTCCTTGGCCAGATTCCTTTTTAACTCCAGAATCTCTTCCTTAACCATGGTAGCACTGTACGTCTCCCTGCCACGCTCCAGCAAATTGTGGGCCTCATCTATGAGAAAAATATGATTCCCCTGTGAATTGTCCCCAAAAAACCGCTTTAAGTACACATGAGGATCAAATAAATAATTATAATCGCAGATGATCCCATCTGCAAAAAGACTCATATCCAGGCAAAACTCAAAAGGGCATACTGTATGCTTTCTGGCATATTCTTCTACCTTTTCTCTGGAAAAACTTTCTTCATGAACCAGCAGGTCATACACCGCATCATTGATCCTGTCATAATGCCCTTTGGCATAGGGACAATAAGCCGGATTGCAGTCAGCCTTCTCCATAAAGCAGACCTTCTCCTTGGCAGTCAGGATCACGCTCTTAAAACGCAAACCCTGTTCTCTCAATATCCGAAAGGTCTCATCAGCCACTGTCCTGGTAATGGTCTTGGCTGTCAGATAAAAGATTCTATCCGCCATGTTCTTACCCACCGCTTTTACTGCCGGAAATACCGTGGAAATCGTCTTCCCCACTCCCGTAGGTGCCTCCAGGAACAATTTCTTCTTGTGATAAATAGTCTGGTACACATAGGTGACCAGATCCTTCTGGCCCTCTCGATAAGGGAAGGGAAATTGCAGCCGGGCAATAGATTCCTCCTTAAGCTGCTTCCACTCCCACTCAAAGTCCGACCACTTGCGGTATTCTTCCATAAGCCAACCAAACCACTCTGCCAACACTGACATGGGATGCTCCTCATAGAAGTACCGAATATCCTCGGTCTCCATATTGCAGTACGTCATCCGGACCTTCACAGACTGCAGCTCTTCCTTCACGCCACACATATAGGCATAGCATCTGGCCTGAGCCAAATGTACAAAAACGGGCTCCTTCATCCGGGCCACATCACGGTATGTTCCCTTAATCTCATCAATGGTCACTTCCCGCCCTTCTGCTCCCATGGTATAGATGACACCATCTGCCCGGCCTTCCACTACCAGCATATAATTGTCCGTAGGCTGAGAATACCGCAAAAACACCTCGGCCTGATACTCTCCCCCCGTCCTCTTCTGCAGCATCCGGTGTATCCGACTACCCTTCTGCATAGCATCTTCCGGCGATGCCTGATATCGATTATCTATATCCCCCTGTCGCAACAGAAACTCTACCAACCTGCGGACAGATATCCTGATTTCATCCATGAAAATCTTACCCTTCTGAAATACTCTATTCAGATGTAACAGTTGAGCGGTCCTAGTGACGTTCAGCCCGCGCCCATTCGCAAAACCGCCCCTTCGGGGCTCTCCGCTGCTCCGCAGCTCCTTTTTGCTCATTACCGGGCGCTCCCTCAGAGACGATATTCGGATGAAAATTCGTGCAAGCACGATTTACATCCGAATATCGTCTCTGGCTGAACTGTTACATTCAAATATTACACCATTCTACTCCAGATTACCAGAAAATTTTTTAAAAAACTATTGCAAATTTTCCCAAAACGCGGTTAAATATCATTGTAGGATTTTACAAAGAAAGCAGGTATACCAAATGGCAAAATTATGTATTCCCAAGGATTATAAATCCGACCTAAATCTTTATGAGACCCAGGTAGCGATCAAGACAGTGAAGGATTTCTTCCAGACCATGCTGGCAGAGAGGCTTCAGCTTCTGCGCGTATCCGCCCCTCTGTTCGTTGACCCCGCTTCCGGTCTCAACGACAACTTAAACGGCGTGGAGCGCCCCGTTACTTTTGATATCAAATATCAGAACGCCAGAGAGGCTGAGATCGTGCACTCCCTGGCCAAATGGAAACGTTATGCTCTGAAAAAGTATGGTTTTCATGCAGGCGAAGGTCTGTACACCGATATGAACGCCATCCGCAGAGATGAAGAACCGGACAATATCCACTCCATCTATGTGGATCAGTGGGACTGGGAGAAGATCATCACCAAAGAAGAGCGCAACATTGAGACACTGAAATCCACCGTCAGAATCCTTTACAAGATTCTCCGTAAGACGGAGAAATATATGTCCATACAATATGATTATATCGAGGAGCTGCTTCCTCACGATATTTTCTTTGTAACCACCAGAGAATTGGAAGAAATGTTCCCGGACAACACACCCAAGGAGCGTGAGTACTATATTACCAAGGCCAAAAAGGCAGTCTGCATCATGCAGATCGGTGATAAATTGGAAAACGGCAAGCCCCACGACGGCCGTGCACCGGACTACGATGACTGGGCCATGAACGCTGATATCCTGGTATACTACCCTGTTCTGGATATCGCACTGGAACTGTCCAGTATGGGCGTACGTGTAGACAGAGACGCACTGCTGTCACAGCTTGAGAAAGCAGGCTGCCCGGAGCGTGCAAACCTTCCTTTCCAGAAAGCAGTGATCAATGACGAGCTGCCCTATACCATCGGTGGTGGCTTGGGTCAGTCCCGTATCTGCATGTTTTTACTTAGAAAGGCTCATATCGGCGAAGTACAGTGCTCCCTGTGGCCGGAAGAGTTTATGCAGGAAGCTGCCGAGCGTGGGATTGAACTACTGTAGCCAAAGTGCACTAAAAGCCCTCGTTGTGACTGTTATATGCAGTACAACAAGGGCTTTTTTATGATACTTATGGACGATAACTTCTCCCTGCACCCTTAAGCCTTCGATGCAGGCTTAAGCAACTTCTTCTCTCTCTCCAACACGAACAATCCGGCCGCAGCGATCACCAGCGCCACCACAGCCACAGGCATGCTCACAAAAGCAGTCTCGTTGATCCCTGCTCTCGTCATGATGTAAACGATCACATTGGCTCCCACATGAATTGCCAAAGGCACCAGGAAATTACCAAAAGCTTCATAGGCGTATGCCATAATAAATCCGATCACAGCCGCATACATGGTCTGGGAGGTATTGGAATGGTATGCACTAAACAGGAATGCAGACACCAACATGGCAAAAGGAATCTTCATAAACCGTCTCAGGCAATTGTACAAAATCCCGCGAAACATCAGCTCTTCCGCAATGGGTGCCAGCACACCATATACGATGATCCCCAGCCAGATGGCGCTGGAATACTGCATCTTGGCAATAGCCTGATAAGCCTCGTCCATCTCGATCATACCGGAAAGTGTGATGATCAGATTCATACCGATCACTGCTCCCAGGGCAGCCACCCCGATGATCACATAATTCTTCACCGGCTCCTTCTTAATGTGAACCAGTCTCACCTCATCTGCCGTCTTGGTGATGGCACCTTTCGCATACTTCCAGATGATCGCTGCTGCCGCCAGGAAGCTTGCCGCCTGACAGATCGCATAGGCATTGCCGCTGAAATACATCACATCAGCCGCCTCATCCTTTACGATAAAATACTTCTCCAACACCGGCATCTGACTGCAGATCGTCTGTATAATGGTAGACATCACGGAAGATGCCAGGCCTTTTACCAGGTAGAATAATGCAAAGGGAATCAGCATTCTCCACATAATCTTGGTACTCTGAGGCTTCGCCGGCTTACCATTAGCTGCACCGCCTTCCTCCGCCTGCTTTCTCTGTACCGCTTCCACTTCGCGCATCAGAAGCTTCTTCAATTCGGCCACACTGTTTACGATATAATCCGCCCTGGCTTCCTTCAGTTCCTCCATAGAGCCATAACCATAGGTAACACCCACTGTCTCAATACGGAAGGTCTTCGCGCCGTCCACATCAAATTTGCGGTCACCTACCATGAACACCTCATCATACCGTGGCTGACCACCGGGGAAAAACCGGTGCAGCACTTCCTGGATCACCTGGGGCTTCTCCACCCGTTCACCATTTAATTCACTGCCCACCACTACTTCAAAATATTTATCAATCTTAAAGTGCTTCAAGATTCTCTCTACAAACACCGTAGGCTTGCTGGAAGCCACAGCCAGATGCAGGCCCCCTGCCTTCAGTGTCCGAAGCAGATCATGAATGCCTGCATACAGTTCATTTTCAAAGATACCTGTATCCTGAAATCTCTCACGATACTTCTCCACGGCCCTTTCAGCCTGCTCACTGGTCATATCGTAATATTTCATAAAGCTGTCCTTCAAAGGTGG
>JAZQGM010000010.1:0-8499 GCA_045540075.1 Acetatifactor sp.
GTTGTGCGCCTGGCGGCGCACGTTTCTAACTGGTGAAAGTCTGGAGACCGCCCGGTAGTGGGAAGGTCATAGCCGAAAGCAAGGGTGTCCATCGCGAGGTGGAATCTGAAGGAAGCTGGATATGGGGAATATACTAACCCATGGGCAAACCTCTGGTCTGACGAACAGAAATCACATATAAGGCTGTATGCAGGGGTAAGGCTGCAACACAAGTCGAAGCCCAATAACTACACGGAACTGTATGCAGTAAATGTGGCAGATAGGTGGAGGGAAAGAAACGTGTGGTACCCAGGGAGGTCTGTACGGTATGCTCTGAAAGGAGTAACCACTACCGGGAGGTAGTGCAGAACGTATAGAAGTCAGCAGAAGTCATAGTAGTGAAAGTTTTTTTTTCATGAAGGACCGAATCAATAGGAGTCTTAAGTACGACTTGGAAAGGAGGACGAACAATGGGTGTAGAAAACAATGATAGCTGCTTGCAAAGAGATAGCGCGGAACGTAAAGGGTATGTGAGAGCACACCGTTCGTTCAACCGGATATGGAAGGAAAGGGACAGTGCAGAGCCGGACATCTTGGGCAAAATTCTGGATAAGGATAACTTAAACAGAGCATACAAGAGAGTAAAGGCAAACAAGGGAGCACCGGGAGTAGATGGGATGACCATAGAGGCGGCGCTTCCATGGTTGAAGGAGAACCACAAGGAACTGGTGGAGAAAATCCGAAAAGGGAAATACACACCATCCCCGGTCAGACGAGTGGAAATCCCTAAGCCGGACGGGGGAATCCGAAAACTCGGTATTCCAACCGTTACAGACCGCATCATCCAAC
The DNA here is from genome assembly GCA_045540075.1 of Acetatifactor sp. Taxonomy (GTDB): domain Bacteria; phylum Bacillota; class Clostridia; order Lachnospirales; family Lachnospiraceae; genus Acetatifactor. Next base: position 829 of record JAZQGM010000010.1, read on the forward strand.
AGGCAATGGCACAACAGCTGATGCCTATCTATGAGCCGCTATTTTCGGAAGACAGCTTCGGTTATCGTCCGGGTCGGAGCGCAAAAGATGCCATTCTAAGGATTAAGGAATACGCAGAACAGGGATATACGAGGGCTGTAGTCCTAGACTTGTCAAAGTATTTCGACACGCTGAATCATATAGTATTACTCAATCTTCTGAGACAACAAATCAAGGACGAAAGAGTGATTCAGATGGTAAAGCGGTATCTGAAAAGTGGTGTAATGGAAAACGGTGTTGTCATGGAGACAGAAGAAGGCTCACCCCAGGGAGGGAATCTTTCTCCCTTGTTGGCCAATGTCTATCTCAATGAGTTCGACTGGGAGTTTCAGAGAAGAGGTGTACCGTGTATCCGCTATGCGGATGACATCGTACTGCTAGCCAAAAGCGAGCGAGCCGCAGAGAGACTATTGGAAGCCAGTATTAAGTATCTCGAGGGGAAACTGCAATTGAAAGTGAACCGAGAGAAAAGTCGAACAGTCAGTGTATTTGCAATCCGAAATTTTAAGTACCTTGGTTTTTGTTTTGGGAAGAACGGTAAAGGCATATACATCCGAGTACATGCAAAATCGTGGAAGAAAGCCAAGGATAAGTTACGGATGCTCACTTCCCGGAGCAAATGCGGCAGTATAGTCAAAACCATGGGAAAGATTAAAGTTTTCATGAGAGGATGGCTTAATTACTACAGCATAGCAGATATGAAGAATAACATCGAAGACCTAAATGGATGGTTGTATCGCCGGATACGCATGTGTATCTGGAAACAGTGGAAACTGCCAAGAACACGCATGCGCAAACTGCTAAGCTTGGGTCTGCCGGAATGGGTTGCCCGTGAAGGAGCTTACAGTCGAAAGGCTTATTGGCGCATGGCGAGAAGCGGCGTGGTCAATAGAGCATTAACAAAAGAAAGACTGATAAACTGGGGATTTTATGATCTCTCCACAGCATATCAGTCTATGCACGTCAACTATTGAAACCGCCGTGTACCGAACGGTACGCACGGTGGTGTGAGAGGACGGCGGCTAGACACCGCCTCCTACTCGATGCCAAAGGTAGCATTCTTATTTGCCCTTCTTCATCTGGCGAGCGATATATTCCAGATGTTCGAGCTGTTCCGCATTCAGTTCGCGCAGTGCTTCCGTAATGCTGCGCAGTGCCACAGGACAGGGGTTGCTCTCGTCAAAAAATTCAGTGGGTGTCACACCGAGATATTCACAGATATAGAAGAAAGCAGCCATGGAGGGCAAGGCTTTCTGGTTTTCGATGGAATTAATGTAGCCTGCACTTTGTCCAAGGCTGAGACTCATTTCTCTGGCGGATACGTCTTTTTGATTGCGGAGTGTAGTTAATCTTTGATAGAAAAAATCTTCGTACATTCTTATCACCTCTCTTTTTTTCATTCTACGATATGAACACCCATAAAATATTTGATATAATCCGATATATTTATTGATTTATTGCAAATGATAGGTTATTATTAAAATGTAAATTGATGAAAACTAAACTAGAAAATGGTTTGTGATTTGTTAGAGGGTGTGTGATATGCATAAAAAAACAAAAGTAAAAAGTAGCGTTTGTTGTAGAATATGGAGTTTATTAGGCGTCATGGGGATAATTCTGGTGATTTCTGTAATCTGTCAGTTTGTTTTTCTACATCTCATTGGCAGGAAACAGGAAGAAAATGGGAAAGGAACCACATTAATGATTACGGTGGAAGACTCTACTGAGGTCTTTGAGGTCAATTTGGGTGCAAAAAGTACTTCTGAAATGAGCTTTGAACAGTTTTTGGGAGAAAAATTGCAAATTTCCGGGAGGAAAGACACAGAACATGGTTATTTTGAAGGAAAAGTTGTGTGGAACGGACAAAAAATTTGTATTGTAAATTTAGAAAACAGAGATTCTGTAACACTTCGGGAAGACATTCGTTCCTTTATGATCGGTGACTATTATGTTTCCACCGGGTATGATGCTGAGAAAGAAGAGATGGAGTTGCTGATCTTTTATTGCCCATAACAGTGCAATTTGCTTTACATATAATGTGTAAAGTGGTAAAATAACATTATCTTTGAAAATAACACTTGGAGGCAAAAAGTATGGTAAAACATATTATTTTATGGAATTTAAAGGATGAGTATTCACCGGAGCAGAAAGAGCAGATTAAGGTGGAGATCAAAGAAGCCATTGAGTCATTACAGGGTAAAGTTCCCGGACTTGTGGATATTAAGGTGCAGATCGATCGTTTGGCATCTTCCAGTGCAGATCTGATGCTGGACGCTACGTTAGAGAGCGAAGAAGCACTGAAGGGTTATGCAGTTCACCCGGAGCATGTAAAAGTGGCCAATGAGAATGTAAGGCCTTATACACAGTCCAGAAGCTGCCTGGATTTTGAAATTTAGTCGGTGTGGTACCCTTTAGACTTACTGAGAAAATATGAATACGTGGGAGGTATTACGAATGATGGAGAACAATGTGGTGGAAGCTGTAGAGGTTGCAGAAGCTGTGGCAGTGGAAGTGGCGGCAGAGCCTGAAGTGGTGGAGACGATGGCGGATTATTCCAAAGAGCTGGAGGCGTCTTTTCGTAAGATTACAGAAGGAGATATTATCTCCGGTACGGTGATCGATGTCAGCGAGGAAGGTGTGATCCTGGATCTGCGTTATTATGCTCAGGGTGTGGTGAAGGCGGATGAGATGAGTGATGCGCCCGGTTTTTCTATTCTGAGAGATGTGCAGATAGGAGATACGGTGGAGGCAACTGTGATCAAGCTGGATGACGGACAGGGCAATATCCTGCTTTCCAGAAAGTCTGCCAATAATGTGTTGGCATGGGATAAGCTGAAGATTTATCTCGAGGAGAAGACAGACCTGGAAGTGAAGGTGGGAGGTATTACCAATGGTGGCGTGATCTGCTATGTGGAAGATATCAGAGGATTTATTCCAGCTTCTCAGCTGTCACTGGATTTTGTGGAAGATACCAATGTGTTCCTGGGGAAGACTTTAAAGACCAGAGTGATCACTGTGGATAAGGAGAAGAAGAAACTGGTTTTGTCTGCAAAGGTGGTTCTGAAGGAGGAAGCAGAGAAGGAACATGCCCGTAAGATTGCTATGGTGGTTCCCGGCAGTGTGCTGGAAGGTACTGTAGAAAGTCTGATGCCTTATGGTGCTTTCATCAACCTGGGAGATGGATTAAGTGGATTGGTACACATCTCTCAGATCAGTCAGAAGAGGATCAAGAAGCCTTCTGAGGTATTAAATGTAGGAGACCAGGTGAAAGCGAAAGTGCTGAATACCAACGACGGCAAGATTTCTTTGAGTCTGAAGGCACTGCAGGAAGTGGAGAAGGAAGAGAAGGCTGATATCATCGAAGAGTTCCATTATGAGTCTGACGGTGAAGCTACCACCAGCCTGGGCAGTCTGTTTGCCAATATTAAGCTGGATCTGTAAGGAAGGATTGCAGGCAATGATTGCGTTAGCATGTATTATTGTGATGGCAGCTGTATTTGCCGGTGATCTGTGGATCAAGAATCATATTGAGAAGACGCTTGCTGAGAACGAGACCAGGCAAGTATGGAATGGCAGGATTCTTATTCGCAGGCATCATAATCGGGGTGCTGTATTAAACCTGGGTCACACCAAGCGTAAGTTAATAGCAGCCATTTCTGTGATCATGACAGTGGCAGCAGTGATCGTCTTTGTCCTGAGTTTGGGACAGAAAGGCAATAACATTCTTTGCATGGGTCTGGCGCTACTTCTGGGTGGTGCATTCAGCAACACCTACGACCGCTTGAAGCGAAAGTATGTGGTAGATTATTTCAGCTTTGGAGTAAAGTGGAAGGGCTTGCGTAGTATTATATTTAACCTGTCAGATTTCTGCATCATGATCGGTGCGCTGATTACGGCAATCGGGGCAGGAAAGTAAATAATAGGCTGCTCATCACGTAGATACGCTGTGATGGGCAGCTTTTTGTCGGTTGCCTGATGGGCTTACCGTTCCGTGATGGACCTATAGTTGCTTGATAACCTGATCCAACACTGTAAAGTAATTTTCAAAAGTCTTGCGGCAGCATCCCGGATTGTCAATCACAATACCGGGAGCACGAAGCCCTACCAGTGAAAAACCCATAGCCATGCGGTGGTCATCATAGGTGTCCACAGTGGAAGCTTTGGGGGTACCGGGATAAATGGTCAGATTGTGTTCCGTTTCCCGGCACAGGATCCCCATTTTCCCCAGCTCTGTCACAATGGCAGCCATGCGGTTGCTTTCCTGATAGCGGATGTGTCCAATGCCGCGGATGGTGGTGGGTGTATCAGCAAATGGCGCAATGGCTGCAAGGGTAATTGCCTGGTCGGAGCAGGCGGACATGTTCACATCTACGCCGTGAAAATGGCCATCAGCCGGAGGCATCACAAGAATGCCTTGCGGCGTATCTTCAGCGCTACAACCCATTTTCTCCAGAATACGGATGAATTCCACATCTCCCTGCAGGGAGTCAAAGTGTACATGCTCTACCATAACAGGAATCTGTAAAAGCGGTGCCATGGCATAAAAGTAGCAGGCAGCCGATACATCCGGTTCAATCTGATAGTCTTTGGCTACATATTGCTGATTGCATCTGACGAGAAATGAATCCGGTGTCGGATGCTCTGTCTGTACACCGAATTGAGACATCATCGCTTCCGTCATTTTGATATAAGCCATGCCATGGCTGCCTTTCACCTGAACGGTCATATCCTCTGTGCACAGGCATGCTGCGATCAGCAGTGCACTGAGGAACTGGCTGCTGTGTTCGATATTAATCGCAATTGTGTTCTTTCTAAAGCCGTTACTTTTGATAGTAAAGGGAAAATAACCCTCTGTGCCTTCATAGATGATCTCGCAACCCAGCTCTTTCAGAGAAGCCAGAAGAGGCTGCATGGGGCGTTTGCGCATCTGCTCGGAAGCGTCCATATGGTAGATACCGTGGCAGACTCCTAAGTAAGCAGTGAGAAAACGGGCTGCTGTACCGGCACTGCCCACATACTGAGAAGCCTCCTCTTTGGGAACAGCACCGCCGTGGCCTGTTACACTTATGATACGGGCAGCCTCGTCCACCGTGGCCTCAAAGCCAAGGTCCTGAATGCACTTCAGAAAATGTCTGGAATCATCGCTAAACAGCACGCCGCGAAGAGTCGATACACCTTCTGCCAAAGTGGCTAAAAGCAGTGCACGATTTGTAATGCTCTTAGAACCGGGAACTGAGACAGTCAGTGGCTCGGAGAGCTTTTTGATACAAGGATAAATACAGGGTACGGAATAAGTTGTAGGATTCATAGCATGCTCCTGTTAATTTTATATTGCAAGTAAGCCCTTCCATAAAGGAAGGAAAGTGTCTGTGGCGCAGGACAGCACCATCTCTATCTTAGCAGAAATTCCCCTATATCACAACAAGAATTTTAATTAATGTTATTGACAGTCATCAGAGGAGAGAGTATATTATATATAAATCCTATGAATATACTAGGAATTGAAAAGTTATAAGCAATTGCAACTAAGAAAGGAACCTGACAATATGAGCAGAATTTATACAAAGGCAACACAACTGATCGGTCACACTCCATTACTCAAGGTAGAGAATTATATGATCGCTCACGGTATCACCCAGGCGCAGATTCTGGCGAAGTTGGAGTATCTGAATCCGGCCGGCAGTGTAAAAGACAGAGTGGCGTTGGCTATGGTAGAGGATGCAGAGAAAAAAGGCATTTTAAAACCGGGCGCTACCATCATCGAGCCCACCTCCGGCAATACCGGCATCGGCCTGGCAAGTGTGGCGGCGGCTAAGGGATACCGCACGATCCTGACACTTCCTGATACCATGAGTATGGAGCGCAGGACACTTCTGAAGGCTTATGGTGCAGAATTGGTATTGACAGAAGGTGCTCTTGGCATGAAAGGAGCCATAGACAAAGCAAAAGAGTTGGAACGCACCATACCGGGTGCTGTTATCCTGGGTCAATTTGATAACCCGGCCAATCCCGCAGCTCACACAGCCACCACCGGTCCTGAAGTTTGGGAAGATACGGATGGTGCAATTGACATCTTTGTGGCAGGTGTAGGTACCGGCGGTACTATCACAGGTATTGGCAACTATCTAAAGGCCCAAAATCCCGAAATAAAAGTGGTAGCAGTGGAACCCGCAGATTCGCCGCTTTTGTCCGGAGGACAGGTAGGACCCCACAAATTACAGGGAATCGGCGCCAATTTCGTGCCTTCTATCCTGAACACGCAAGTTTATGATGAAATCATGCCCATTACCACCGAAGAAGCTTACCATGCCGGCAGAGAACTTGCAAGAACTGAGGGCATCCTGGTGGGAATCACTTCCGGTGCAGCCCTGCATGCGGCAGTGAAACTGGCAAAGCGCCCTGAAAATGCAGGCAAGACAATCGTAGTATTACTGCCCGATTCCGGCGACAGATATCTGTCCACGCCCATGTTTACCGAAGACTAATCAATTCTCAAAGGAGTAGGGTTGCATGAAAATATCAACAAAAGGAAGATATGCAGTCAGGCTGATGCTGGATCTTGCACAGAATGATAAGGGTGAGTGCATTAAAGTAAAGGACATTGCTGCCAGACAGGGCATCTCTGAGAAATACCTGGAACAGATTATCGCGATTCTCAATAAAGCCGGTTTTGTCAAAAGTGTCCGTGGAGCCCAGGGCGGCTATCGTCTTGCAAAGGATCCAAAAGAATATACCGTCGGCATGATTCTTCGGTTGACGGAAGGCAGCCTTGCCCCTGTAGTCTGTCTGGAGGAAAACTATGGTGAATGTCGCCGCTACGACACCTGCGAGACCTTGAGTGTCTGGAGAGAATTACAGGAAGCCATTGATCAGGTGGTAGATGGTGTGACTGTGGCAGACCTATTGGAAAAAAGCAAGAAGCAGACGTAAAGTCTAGGAAGCAAAAAATGACGGGGATGGATCAATTACCATCCCCGTTTCCATAGATACTTAATACATTATCAAGATACAAAGTGTCAATTAATTCTTTACGACTTTGATTTGTTTGGGCATTTGAAATGGTACCCTCACCATCACCGCCTATTCTGCGATACAACAAGATCTTCCCACAGCCATTCCCGCCGGCCAGAACCTCATCAGGACGTTGTCCCGTAGGGTCTTCATAATGAAACCTCATCATTTCCCCAAGGAAGCTATGCAGTGTCACCTTGATCACTGCATCTTTATTCTGTGCCACAATCTGCCAGATCAGCCGCTTATTGGTCCTTTTTATATTCCACTTACACTGCCTGCTAAAAGGAGAAAAGTTAAATTCAAAATCCTCTCCTTCATAGGTAAGCTGCAACAACAGCTTCTGTTTCAACCGAAACCAAAGGAATCTGGAGTGACACCCATCTACAGCAAAGGCAGAGTGCTTCAACTCCCTACCGGTGCGCTCGCTGGTCAAATGGCTGGAGGCCAGCTGCAGCCAGGGTGATGGGAAATTGCTTCCCCAATGCTTGTCCGCATAACCATAGCTTTCCTTGGGAGTCACTTCATAAGTGACCCCATCCAGCGTGATGGTGCCCTGATACTGAGCCTTAATGCCTTCCCCATGCCAGAAGGTTTCCAAGGCATTGGCCGCACTGCGAA
>JAZQGM010000011.1:0-12122 GCA_045540075.1 Acetatifactor sp.
CAGGGTATTTCCGGTACCGGTAAAACTTCTCTGCCCTATGCCTTCGGTAAGTTTGTTCAGAAGGATACTACGGTCGTTTCCGTTCAGCCTTCCTGGCGTGAGCGTACAGAGCTTTACGGATATTTCAATGAGTTTACCAAGAAATACACGGAGACAGAATTCCTGCGTGCTGTGTATGAGGCCAATTATTACCGGGATCCCCATATTATGATCCTGGATGAGATGAATATTGCCCGTGTAGAATATTATTTTGCAGAGATGCTGTCTATCTTGGAGATGCCCCGCAAAGAGGAGTGGAAGATCGATATTGTCACTGCCGTGTGGGATAATGACCCGGCGCTGATCGAAGGCGGAAGTATCCCGATTCCGGATAATGTATGGTTTGTTGGAACCATCAACAACGATGACTCTACCTTTGCCGTGGCAGATAAGGTATACGACCGTGCCATTCCCATTGACTTAGACAGCAGGGCAGATGCCTTTGAGTGCGACCCGGTACCGCCGGCAACCGTTTCCACAGACCATCTGAATGCGCTGTTTGATGAAGCCAAAGCAACTTATCAGATCTCAGAGGAAATGCTGAGTAAATTGGAAGATATGAATGCTTATCTGATCAAAAGCTTCCGACTGGCCTTTGGTAACCGTATTATGAAACAGATTCGTGACTTTGTACCATGCTTTATTGCATGTGGCGGCACGGAAGTACAGGCAGTTGACTTTATCGTTGCCAAGAAGGTATTGCGTAAATTTGAATCCTTGAGCCTGGGATTTATGAAGGATGAGCTTACGAAGTTTACTTCTTATCTGGATCGTACCTTTGGCTATGACAAAATGCCGATCTGTAAAGAATATGTAGAATATTTGAAGAAGAATAATTAAGTGGAAAGGAGATGCGTATATGGCAGATACATCTCTTATCGATTCCATATATCGAAAATTTGTCCGTGGCGTATCTCTTGCCATTGGAAGTACAGAGTTTTATGAATTTTTTATGGAATCCTTATCCTGCGCTGATAATGAGTTCCAGTTTTCAAACCGCAGGATGATCAAAGAAGTAGATATCACCTGGGTAGAGTATATTGAGAATTCTTTAAGTGCCATGCAGAATATTATTTCCACTCCCCGTAATGTGATCAAGGAGGACGAGTTGATCGTAAATGTGGCACATGCCAGAAAAGCCGGGTCTGAGACTGTCAGGCATTTGGCAGTACATTCTGCTCTGGTGGAGGATTTTAACCAGGAGAGCGGTGATGTGAGACCCGGTAAGCTGATGCAGCGTTATCGGGAAGACAGCATTGGTATGTATGAGAACAGGCTGGTATATACCGCCATGGAGTTTGCCCAGCACTTTGTACAGGTCCGGCACGATGCTTTGCTGGAGGTTATGAGTGATGAGTTTGGAGCCAAGCTAAAGGTCAGGTCTGACATGAATTGTGCCAGGGAGCATGTGCATATGGACATGTTTCTTCACATCAAGGAGAATGAGGGGATTCTGGAAACAGATGAAAAGCATGGAGATGTACTTGCTAGAATATCTCGCATTTACCGGGTGATCAACACCTATATGGGCAGTGATTTCGCAAAGGAGATGGCAAAGCTGCCCAGAGTAAGCGGTACCATCAATAAGACCAATGTGTTAAAGAAGAACCCTGATTATAGGGTGATACTGCAGTTGTGGGAATTCTTGAAGAATTACACGGATGTTGGCTACAGTATCAAAATTGTAGAGCAGAATCCTGAGATCAATGAACGTCTTCAAGAGAATATTTACCGAAATATTTTGTTTAATTATCTAATTCTGAAAGGGTATCTGGAGGAGGAAAGAGATCGGAAGATTCCGATAGATACCAAGGGAAAACAACAGGAACTGAAGCCTAAGATCATTCATCAGATCATAGAGGAGCTCACAGAGGATTATGATCTTCCCGATGTAGAGATCCGGAAGGTTTTGATAGAGGAATTGACCAGAGCCCAACTGATGCACGAAGAGGCAGCAGAGCGTCTTCGGTTGGTGGAAGAGCAGGAGGCATACAGAAGCGAGGAAGAAAAGAAAAAGCAGGCAGAAGAAGAGCTCAGGCTGCAACAGCTGCAAAAAGAAAAAGAGGAAGAAGAGCAGCGCAGGAAAGAAGAGACCAAGCGCCGCAATGCACAGGATCGCAGGCGTGCTTTGATCTTCCGGGAAGAAATAGCACATTTTGAGGCAAATTTGCAAGAACAGATGGCAAATCGCAGGGAAAAGGAAGCCCGGTGGAATCGACCAAAGGAAGATTTTGCAGATAAAGCTGCAATACTGGAGGAAGAAGAACTGCGCAGACGGGCTAAGATTTATCTGCAGACTTATGCAGAGGAACTGGAATATTTCGCAAAAAATCTAAACAAGCGTATGGGACTTCGAAAGGAGTCAGAGACAAAATACCGCCTGAAAATGGAGGAAAGGGAGAGAATGCGCAGAGAACGCATTGCGAAAAAAACTCTGAAATAGTTAGGAGACACAAATTGAATAAAATATATCTCAAGCTTGCGGCCTCAATTGTCAGCATATTGATGGCATTTACTTTGGTGGTCAGCAGTGCGTATGCGTGGATGACATTATCTAAAAGCCCTGCCGTAAATGGCATTCGTGTAACCATCAGCGGTGGAAAGTCCATTATGCTGGCAGCAGATATTTGCAAAACAGTAGAGACACAAGACTACACAACGACTGTTCATTATCCGGGAGAATTCAGCAATACCCTGAATTTTGCGCAGTTCCATACTTATGATTATCTCAAGGAGGTATCGGGATTAAGTCCGGTATCTACTGCAGATGGAGTCTACTGGCTTTTGCCGTCATATGATCAGGAAACCGGGATATTGAAAAGATACAGTGAGTTTACGGTAGACAGTATGTTGGAGTATGCCAATGGTACGAAGGAGCAGGAAGGACATTATGTTTATCTGGATTTCTGGATCGTGTCGCCGGGAAATGAATATAACATTCGGGTGTCCATGGACAGCCAAAATCATACAGGAAGTTATCTGATAGAGCTTCCGGAAGTGGAAGAGGCACAGGATGGCAGCTTGCAGCTGAAAGATCCACAGGGAATTGTGGAATCCACGGCTCGTATCGGTTTTCTGGTGAATCAGGACATTGCCGGTACAGAAGGAATGACCGCATATATTTCCAGTGGGCATTACAATGAGCAGTATAAAAGTCTTATGGGAGTCTATCAGGAAAAGGGACAGAAGCCTGAGGGAGTGTATCAGTTTACAATCTATGAACCCAACGGCACTACACATCCTTCCGGGAATGGGCAGAATGGGGATTATATGATTACAAGGGCTCTTAGCTTTGACCCCTATGGGAATGTAATTTTGGAACAGGATATCAGTGATCGTCTGATGGTGCAGTCCTCCAATGCATGGAGAGAAATGGGAGATGAATCACTGCTGGAGCAGATTTTTCAAAGCTCTATTGCAAATAAGAAAAACCTTACCGCAGATACAGCGGTTTCTGCGTTCTACACAGATTACCTGCAGGGACAGGTGGGAGCCTATGTAAAGAGCGGTAATTTCTATAAAAGTACAGCGGGTTTATATGGGGCGGCAGCAGGTGGTAGTGCAGATGCTGAGGCCATATTCGGAATGATGGCCGGCGCCACAGACGATTGCGTTATTACCACATTGGCGGCCAATACGCCCCAGCGTGTCCGTATGTATATTTGGTTGGAGGGACAGGATCCGGATTGTACCAATGTCCATTCTGTGAAAGCATCCCGCTTTGCCCTCAATATCGAATTATCAGGAGCTGATCAATGAGTGAAAAAAAGATATACGTGGTTTCTTCTGTATGTTTGGTAATTGCATTGTCCCTTTGTATCCTGGTAGCGATACAGGTGATGTCTAAGGGCTATGTGGAGGTGGGAGGCTATAGCTGCTTCCGTGTAGTTACCGGCAGTATGGAGCCAGGCATTTCTACAGGTGCAGTATTGATCTGTAAGAAGACCCCCATCGAACAGATTGAAACCGGTGATATCGTATGCTACCGCACCAGGATTGCAGAAATATATGGTTCGGTGGTGACCCATCGTGTGGTGAATATCAAAACAGATGAAAATGGAACCATATACTTGGAAACCAAAGGGGACGCTAACGTATCATCCGATCCCTACTATGTGAAAGAAGCTAATTTGATAGGAAAGGTCATGTGGCACAGTGGAAAGAAGAGCGTGATAAACCATATGCTATCATTTTTAAGCGGCAAAATAGGGTTTCTTATGTGTATTGTGTTCCCGATTTTGGTGGTTTCGGGATTGATCATGCAGAGCGCGGTCAAGAACATACAGAAGGATCTGGCACTTGCAAAGCAGGAGCTGAAGCGGGAAGAAACTTCTTCTGATCTGCTCCCGGGCTATACCACCTTGACCTACGGGGATTATGAGGAGATCTATGATAAACTTAGAAAGGAACTGCTGGAGGAACTAAATGGAAAAAAATATTCGTAAGCGTATCAGAATGCAGATTCTGGTGCTTGCTTCATCGGTTCTGTTGGTCATTGTACTAATCTTTGCAATGACGGCGGCATGGTTTACCAATGTGGCAAAGACCAGCAGTCTGACTTTTGAAACACAGAGTTGGGGATTTGATGAGAGTAAGATACAGTTGTCCAAGACATCGGTATCTATTACGCCCGGGGCATCCGGAATCATCCCCCTGTCCATAGATAATAGTGGTTCGTCAGAGCGTGTCAAGATTACTGTGACTGTCTCAAAAGCAATGATGGAGCCTGCTGAATTGCAGAAACGAATTTATTTTTATGTGGATACTCCGAAAATAGTTGCAGGAGAGAGGGTGTCAAGAGTCTATCTTGGGGCTTCCTCACCGGATCACTATACCTATACCATACTGCCGGGACAGATTCTGACAATGAATACATTGTACTATGATGACGTTCCCCTTAAGTGGGAATGGGTCTATGACATGTTGGGCTACTATTTCAGGGGTACGGTAAATGAGGAGGCAGAGAGTGCTGTCATCGTGGATGAATACTTGCGTCCCATAGAATACGATTATGACCAGGCTGTGTTTGACAAGGTGCAGGACAGTGACACGTATCAGCAGCTGCTTTCGGTGGGAGAGGTTTCCACAGATGACCTTCTGGTGCAGATCTCTTCAGAGGATGGTTATGTGGGATCGATTGTGGCATCTAATGCGGTAGTACTGGAACAGGATGGTGTGAAGAAGCTGTATTATCCGGTGGAGATAGATGGTGCCGGATATGGAATCTGGGCGTACCTGTGCAACTACAGTGAGATTGAAGAAGGAATTGCTTATGATACCCAGCTGGCGGCGTCCGGACAGGTATGCACCCCGGAGGCTACGATTTTCCTAACTGCCTATACTGTGCCTGCACAGACAGAGAGTGTCAATACAGAGGCAGCATTGAAGGCTGCTTTGACAGATGCGGATGTGGATGTGGTAGAGCTTAGTGGGGATGTGGCCACAGGCAGTCCGATTGTCTTTACAGAAGGCACAAAGGTGCTGGACTTAAACGGATACCAGTTACAATATGACGGAGCAGAGGAGGAATATCATCTGTTCTCCGTGGTAAGTGGTGCCACTCTGACAGTTACCAATGGTCAGATTATCGGTGATACCATAGCCACCGGAACCGCTTTGCGGATCAAAAGTAAAGCTTTTGAAACGGTGGGAGGCAACCTTGTACTCAGCGAAGTAAAGGTAACAGGTTTTGACAGCGCCGTGGTTGTAGCGGATTATACGGCAGAAGTGCCGGGAGATTCGGTGGTACAGATTGCAAACTGTGATCTGACAGCAGCTCAGGCCACGATTTTCTTGCAGGGAAATGGCGCAGGCACCGAGGCGCTGACCAAGGTAATCGTGCGTAACAGTAAACTTACCAGTCAATATAATAACGCCATCAATGGTCAGGGCAATGATGATAGATGGGGAACAGAGCTGATATTGGCAGACAGTGAGGTAAACGGCTATTATGGCGGCATCTACCAGCCCCAGCAAAAATCTGTCACGGTGATCAGTAACAGCAGGATCACCGGCAATACCGGCATCATTTTAAAGGGCGGTACCATGGAGATTTACGATAGTACGGTGTATGGAACCGGCGCTGTGTATGTAAGCGATGCAGCGATTGTACAGAGCGGTTATACAGACACAGGAGATGCCATTTATGTGGAGGCCGGTTATGCATGGTCTGCGTCCCTGTTCTTAAGAGGGAAGAATGTTGTCAGAAGTGATAAAGCATATGCTGTGGAAATGATCGGAGAAGTGGGCAAGGGCCCGGGAAGAATCCTGATCTATGACGGCACCTATGCCGGCAGCAAAGGCGATACGGGCTGGGACGGTGTGGGCACATTTGAGATCTATGGCGGTGTGTATGCGAATGACACTGTAAATGCGGCGATCACCAGATATGATAAGTAGCTAATGTATGGGAGAGGGAAGCATGAAAATGCAGTATAGACATAGGGCATGGGTGCAGTTTGCGGTGGCCTTTCTGCTTGGGTTGGGAATTCTGGCTACCGTGCTGGGGACAACCTATGCAAGGTATCAAATAGGCAGCAGTAAGACGCTACAGTTTCAATATGCCAACGGTGTACATCAGGTGTATGTCAGAGAGTCGGAAAATGTGGGAATGCTAAGCACGGACACCACTGAGGCAGGGGTGTTCAAAAGAGGAAGGCAGACGAAAGATTATACTAAGGAGTTCGTGCTTTCCAACGGAACCGCAGAGGACAACTTCTGTCCCTACGACCAGAAAATAACCCTCTCACTATTTGCTACTGTGGGTCTGGACAAACCGGAGAATGTGACGATCACACTAACAGATGGCTGGAGTGTCTATATCGCAGAATGCCGTAAAGTGACAGAGGGAACCGCGTGGTATACCCGATATGGTCCGGGGTGGGTGTACAGCTTTTACAATGAAGCAGGAGAGGAAATCTCTTGGTATCTGACCGGTACCAGATGGATTGAAAAGAGGATGACCATAAGCGTAAAAGGAGAAAGTGAAATGCCGGCAGCACTCAGCCTGATTGCAAATGTTGTGCCGTGCGATATCTAAATCATGACAGGAGGTGGAAAACAAATGTGCTGTAAAAAATACATAGTGTCTTATAGTGTTTTGCTTGCCGGTATTTTGGCGGTAGTCAGCATACTTGGTTTTCCCACTCCCAGTGTGGCGAGAATTGTAAACAATGAGGTGTTAACCATACAGCTGAAACAGACAGATGTAGCAGATATGATTGGCAGTAATCTTCTGACGAAGGATGGACAGACGGTACTGTTGAGTGAGGAGTTTACAGAACTGGTGGTGCCAATTATGGTGTCCGGCGGTGATGCCCAGACAGAAGAGAAGGCAACCATCACGGCAGAGACCAGCGATGACAAGAGATTGCAGGCAGAGTTGGATGTGGAGGAGTTGGAACTGCGGCCGGAGGGAAGTGTCGTTCACCTTACCCTCAAAAAGGTAGAGCTGATTCAAGGCGATGTATCCGGTGGTGACGTGTCGGGAGGAGATGTGTACGATGATGAGGCGCGTGATGAAGGTGATGCGTCAGCCGAAGATGTAACAGAGCAGGAGGATATTTCGGGAAATGACAGTGCTTTAGGGAAGAAAAGTACACCGGAAGAATTGTTCGTTTGGGTAGAATTGTTATATGACGAGCATACCTATCAAGTGACATTTTTGATCATGGAAAAGGAAGAATCAGTGTCTGATGGGGATGCAGAGATAGTCGATAAGAAAGTTGGTGGGGAAGTTCATGAGAAAGAACAAAAAACAGAAGAACTGGCATTTTGTCCGAGTCAGTATTATCCCACAGAGAAGATTCCGGTAATCAATGGTCAAGAGCAGGATTGTGAGCTGAGCGGATTTCCGCCTATGACACGATACACCTTGGAGGAACAAAACTACCTGTTGTATCATGGAGGCACTATTACAGTACCTGCCGGCAAGGCCATACAGATAGATCTTGTGCTCACCGGATGTCAGGAGAATCTGACACTGTCATCCGGGTCAGGCAGCACTTATACCGTTACATATGCAGAAGTACCCCGGCTTTCAGAAAACAGCTTTCCACTGATTGCAGGGGCAGAGAAAAAAGAACTTCCGATTGCTTTGACATGGGGTACCTTGGAGCCTGTGATCACAGTGGAGCATTTAACGGAAGTCTTGACGGCTACAGGGGATACAGACCTTATCTGGAAACAGGTAGAAACTGTGACATTTGAAGCAGGTATAGATGATAAGCTACAGATTGTTGCCGGTCAGGCAGAAGCCGGGACATATCGGGCCATAGTTTCATGGATAGAAAACGAGATCACACTTTATCAGATGGAAATCCCATTTTTTATTCAGTACAAAGTGGTGATTGGGGAGGTTCAGGAAGATGACCAATGAAACAAGACAGAGAATAAAATTTTATCAGGAAGCCCTTCCGAATATGAAGGAGAAGGTAGTTGCGGCAGCGATGATGCTGATCATTGCAATCAGTGTGACGATTACATCTACCTATGCATGGGTTACCTTATCTACAGCTCCGGAGGTCACAAGTGTGGATACTACGGTGGTTGCGAACGGAAGTTTGGAGATTGCGTTGGCTAATGGAACCGGAAAGGCACCGGGGAAATCGGCGGTGGGGGATTCCAGTGCAACAGAAGGCTCCACGGTCAGGTCAGCTAATATTACATGGGGTAACTTGGTGAATTTATCAGATCCTACATATGGCTTGGCAAAGATTACATTGCGTCCGGCGGCACTGAATGGTACCAGTGGTCTTTTGACGAACCCATTATATGGTGTGGGATATGGGGAGGACGGACGTGTCAGCAGTATGGTAACGGATGACGATTTTGCGTATGTGTACTATGATGCTACTGTAAATGGAGGAAATGGTGCGTTCATAGCGGATCTAGAAGGAAATCATATGGGTGTTCGCGCAATCTCTACTGTGAAGTATGAAAATGTAGAGGGACAAGAGCAGCTTACACAACTGCTGAAAGACATAAATCAGAATTTGACTACTGCAAAGAATAATTATGCCAGTATGACAAATGAATCGCAGAACCCGGGAAAGACTTATATTCAATCGTTGGAAGGTTTGATTCAAATATATGCCCAGAGTATCATTGACAAGAGATTTAGTGGTGGAGGAGATCTGAATACGCTGGATATTACACAGTATGTACCGGATTTGTATGATATGATGGTATATTTTAATGAAAATGTTATCACACCGGTGGGAGAAAGCTATCTTCAGATGGTAAATCTGCTGGATGTATTGCATGATGATGGGAGTCATACAGGAAACGCAGGGTATGAAGATGTGAATGCGTTGCTTACAGCAGTGAAAGCAGGAAGCCTTAAGGGATATGAAAAAAGTAATCTGAAAGGGATATCCGGTTTTGGGTCAGATTATTCTAATCTGGCTAAATATTTGCTGACAGATGAAGAGGGTGGATTTACCAATCTGACAGAATCCCAGAGGCAGAATAGTCTTGCTTATTGGGCATACTATGCAGAGAATGGCGGTACAGTATATTGGACTGATATTCAGACCCATATTAACTGGATTTGCGACATTAACTCTGCTACGTTAGATGACTATACATTAAGTTCATTGAGCAGTATGTCGGTTGCATTAAAAGTACTGCGTGGGGCAAGTCCACATAAAGCAGTCATCAATGGTGGGGCGATTTATCGAATGGAAAAGAGAATAGGACAACATATGAGTCCTACCATTTCGGTTACGGTAGATGCCAGTGCCGTGTCAAGCTTGGTGGGGAAAGTACCTATGGATGCTATATTGAAAACCAGTGCTTCCGAACCGTATGATGTAGTAACTGATCGTGATCAAGTAAAATCTTTTAATACAGGATCCTTTAAGGGCGATACAGCGACAGCAGAAGATACTTATGCTATGGCAATTGATCTCTGGCTCAGGACAAATGCAGGTTCCTCAGGAGGAGAAGAAACGAAAGAGACAATTGAGGGAGAGACTGAAGATGGTTCCAAAACGTCTACAACCATAACTACTTCCATGGAGCAGGCTTATCTGACACTGGAGGGTACTGTTGTT
Organism: Acetatifactor sp.; assembly: GCA_045540075.1. Taxonomy (GTDB): domain Bacteria; phylum Bacillota; class Clostridia; order Lachnospirales; family Lachnospiraceae; genus Acetatifactor. Next base: position 10,095 of record JAZQGM010000011.1, read on the forward strand.
ATGCAAGAAAAACAGACGCAGGCGACGATTCGTGATTTGAATGGAGATGAACAGCCTGTTTATATAGCGTCCTTTACGATTAATGGTGAGACAGGAACGAAGGAAGTTTTTAAGCGGTATGGATATTATTACTACATTTCAAAGGATGAAAGCGGAAAAGAGATAGAAGTTTCCTTTGATGAGGAATTAGAAGCTTATGGAGAGCTTGTAACAGAGATTACATATAATCCGAAAGTAACAACCACTAATGAAATTGTGGGATATGAAGGTGTGAATCGTGTATGGGATGAAGAGCAAATGGCAGGTTTCGAAGGAACCGGTACTAGTGCAACGCAGGGGCGCGGAAGCTGTTATGTATTCTATGCAGATACACCGGCAGATCAAAGCCGTTTCTTAGAATTATTGGGGTCTATGAAGGTCGTTTTTGTCAATGCACAGGGAAAACAGATTGGTACGGCTTCTCTTGACACGGAGAATTATTTTGCTGAAACAGGTAAAACAACAGTGCCCCTGGTGTTGGATAAAACCAACGCTATTAATCTTGGAACAGACATCAATGGGAAAACAACATATGGATTGATGCCACTTACGAAGAATGCGGCAACTCGTGTTACAGCCCTGATTTATCTGGATGGAACCAAATTGACCAACGATATGGTTTTGGCCAGCGGTGATATACAGGGTACATTGAATATTCAGTTTGGAAGTTCTACGGCACTTAAGAGAACAACTATAACAACGACTACTACAGCGGAGGGAGAAATCACAACAGATACAGAAATAGATTATGTGTCCGGAACGGATTCAGAAGCGATTAAGGATGAACCTGTTATGAATCAGTTTGTTGAGCTTTCTGCAAGGATTTCGCCGACAGGTCCTGTTGACTATGATCCCCAAAATAATGCAACTACTACATTGGGCATAGATGTTATTGGAGTAGAACCGGGCAGTGTCTCCGCGCAATTTATTCGAAAGATCAGTAGCACACAGGGTGTTTTACAGGATCCGATTGTATTGGAGGGCAGTGGCTCTGACTGGAGTACGCAATGTAGCTTTGATAAACCGGGAACCTATGTCCTGCGTTCTGTCTGGGTTGACGGCGTGGAATATGGATTGAATGATCCGGTGGAATTCACGGTTACAGGAAGTTCTGTGACAAGTTTAGGCTGCGATGCAATTAAAGACGAAAGTGGTCAGGCAACGATCATGACAGCCAACAATTCCTTTAGTACGAAGATGGTACTTGGATTTAGTAGCAGCAATGCTGTTCCGAGCAGTGTAAATGGTATCTTTATGGATGAAAAAGGGCGGCAGGTTAATGTTCCGTTCTATCTGGAGGGTGGAAGTTGGCAAGGAATTGCGAAGTTTACAACTTCAGGAACCTTTACCATGAAATATGTGGAAATTGATGGTGATATCTATGAACTGAGTGAGCGTTTACAGCCTACTCTTGAGATCCTTTTAGGATTAAAGGTACGTACATGGATTTCAGCAGATAATGATACACTTGAAAAGCTTCAACAGGTGCTTGCAACGGCACTTGCTACCAACTTTGTATTGGATAAGATGGTGACAGGTGATGTAACCTTAAATGTTTCATCAGAGATTTATGATAACAGCGGAGAAGAGCTTACAGGACTTAGTAATGTAAAGTTGTACTATGGGCGTGTAGGTTCTGCTGTAAGCACTACAGGCTTAGACAGTAATATGGCATGGAATTCTACTACAGGCCGATATGAAGGTGCATTCAAGGTTACAACAGCAGGTACATTTCGGTTTCATAAATTAACGATAGGAACAAATAATACGGTTGAAAGATATACTGAGGCACCGAGTATTCAGGTAATGCCACCTGATGATGCTTATTATTATGATAATGTCACACCGACATATCAGTATGCACCTAATCTTGATGCAGCAATGCTTCTTAGAGTGGCATACTCTGATGCAGTATCAAGAGTAAACGCAGATGGATCATCTAGAAGTGGTATGGAAGCAACCATTACAAATGGCACGAGTACTACAAAA
>JAZQGM010000012.1:0-36763 GCA_045540075.1 Acetatifactor sp.
CAGAATGTTCTATGTACTGGATAACTTCTTTATGGGGAATATTACAGATAAAGCACTGGTGAACAGTCTGTCCGCTCTGAAGCTCGGTAAACAGTACGTAGCGACCACAGACAAGGCCTGCGCTATGGTACGCATCGAAAGAGAAATTCCTCTGTCTATGATGGAACGCCGTTTCCTGCAGGACGAGAGCGATGCAAATCGCCAAAAGGGAATCACCCTTGCCAATGATATATGTAAAAACTATCGCCGTGAAGGAACCTTCTTTGATGAGATCCTGGACGAGGCAAAATAAAGGAGATAGGGATGAACGGACTGCAATTGAAACTGTGTGATATACAGGGAAGACTATTTGAACTATCCGGAGAGAAGGGCTATGACAGTATGACTTTTATCAAGGCCTTTATGAATTCGGAGGTGGCTAAAGGACTGGATTCTAAGTTTAACCGTATGCAGTGGGCGGGCGAGGAATATCTGCTTGCAGAGTTAGCGGACACAGCCGAGTTGACCGTTGGTGGCACAGTGTACGATAAAGAAGTCCTCTATTGGAGCGGATACCTCTACCGCTTTTGGCATTTCACCACCGACGAAAACAGCAAAGAAATCTATAAACAAGCTCCTGTCGAAACCATGCGCCGCAATTGGCTAATCTTTCACACTCTGGCTCCTGAGGCAGCCATCGAGGATCTGAAAGAGATTTATCGACAGAAGAACGAGAATTAAAAAGCGGCGGGAAAAATATTCCCGCCTGCCGTGGTCCAAAGAACTATACGAAGCTCCATCCAATCATCGTCCACAATTTTAAGAGTTTTTCTTAGGCTTTCTAAGAACTGCACCGATACCCATAATCACTGCATAAACAATCAGGTAGAACAGTACAGGGAAACTGAAGGAATCATTTGCCTTTGCCTTCAGATAAGGAGTAATTCCATGAGCATAAAGGGCTGCAAACATCATGAACAAACATGCGATCAAAGATGCTATAGGCAGCACAAAACGCTTGAACACTCCAAGATCCTTTTCCTTCTTCATCCATACAATAAAGATGGGAATATACATAGCATAAATGGTAATGATCGGCAACTCGGAGGAATCAAAATTGAAGACTCCAAACCAGCCGGATGTCAAATTCGCACCGTAAAAATAAACCAGCCATGCAGCGCAGACAAACACGCCCCAGATAGCAGAGTTCGTAGTCATATTGGTAGCCTTGTCAATCTGGCCAAACAGCTCCGGACGAGGACCTTCCCCACGGGCCGCAATAGCATACATACCGCGGGTAGCACCAACCATCAGACCATTCAGGGTTCCAAGGCAGGAAATTACGATACAAACATTCAGGAAAGATCCACCCACGTTGCCAAATACATTGGTAAAGGCCGTGGTAGCACCTTCCGCCATAAGTACAGAGTTAGTAGCACCGCCGGCCACGCCTATGTAATACAGGATATAAACTGCAACCACGATAAAGGAACCAATCACCAGAGCCAAAGGAAGATTTTTCTTGGGATTCTTCAGCTCTGCATTGATGGAGGTTGCAACAATCCAGCCCTCATAAGCGAATACAGTGGCCACAATAGCTGCGAACAGACCTGCGCTGTTGCCGCCTGCCACCTCGGTCACCACAGTAGAAAAATTAGTAGGCAAGGTACCGTTTACCATTCCCACGATAGTACCCAAAACAGCCATCAAAAACAGAGGAATCATCTTGATCACTGTAGCGCTGACCTGAAATTTTCCTGCCAGCTTGGGAGAAAGCGCATTCAGGGAATAAGATGCAACAAGGAAGAATCCGGCCAGAGCCAACACTTCCGCTCCTACCATATCCCATCCAAAAAGCACACCAAAATATCTGGCAGACACCCATGCAAGCACAGAAGTCATGCCGGGATAGTAGATATTCACCATGAACCATGCCAGATAATATCCATAACCGCTACCGCAGGTGGCTTCCGCATAGTCCACCACACCGCTGACCTTCTCATACTTCGTTGCCATAACAGCAAACTGTGCAGAACAGATGATCATCATGAAACCTGTGATCGCCCATGCCGCAATACCCAAGGGCATATTACCGCCTGTAGCATTCAGAACATTCTGCGCCTTGAAGAATACACCGGAACCGATAACGGTTCCCACCACCATACAGATACCTGTCATCAGACCATATCTTCTCGTTAGTTTTTCCATCTCCTTATACTCCAATTTTATATTATTTAGTACAATAGAGCTACTATTGGTGAATTATATCATTAAACTTAAAAAGTGTAAATCGTTTTTATCCATATTCTTCATCATTTTAATAGTCCAATTTACACTGACCAGGTAACCGAAGCAAAGCACTCCCCCGCCTGCACAGACACCACCGTATGCTCTCTCTTCACAGAGATATCCTCAAATAGAAACTCAGGTGGTGTCTGTTTAAACTCCTGCAGCACACCGTTCACATACAGCGCCACCTTTTTCTGATTACTATACACCACTGCTGAAGCCATAGTACCCGGCCTTGGGGTTTTCTCATGGTTACAGATATGGAGAACCTCTCGGTTGCTCCAACAAGCCTGGTAATAATAAAACAGGTCCTGTCTGCGGAGGCGATCTGCAGACACCAGGGGCTTATCGCCGCCCCAAAGCCTGGGGATGGAGGGATGTTCGGATACCAGTTTCCAAACAATCATTCCTTTTTCCAGACATTTTTCATAAAACATGCTGTCTTTGGGGAAGCGGTCGGGGCAGAGGCAGTTTGCCCCTAATTCCACCAGAAGGTCCAGATCTTTTTCCAGATATTTACGCCAATCTTTTGTGAGAGAGTATTGAACTGCATGAAGGGTGAAAGATTTTTGATTTAAGAAAAAACCTTTGTCGGGGATGTTTCGCATAGAACAGATTGGGTAAGGGAATTCTTTGGCGTCCATGATGGTGTCTCCGGCGATGATGTGGGCTTTTATCCGGTATAAAAGTGGGTTATTTACTGACTGCCATAGCTGAGGATAGATGAGCAGTGTGCGCGTGGTCAGGGGTTCTGTGGAAAGTGATTCCGCCGAAGATGACCCTCTCATGGGGTAGAGGCGCATCCTGGCAGTCTCCTTTCCTTTCGGGTCAAACATGGTGATTTCCACCGTCACAGGGCACTGTGCTTGTGCTTTGCGATCCGGCGACACGTTTTCTTGCAGCACACCGGCTTCCTCTGCATCACCTACCAGCAAGCCGTTTTCCTCTGCAACACATTCCTGGGTGTTGCCTTCCACCAGATATACCGTAAAATAAATTTCCGCCTTCCCATTCTCCAGCATCGTATACGCATCCACGCCGCCCCCGGGCGCTTCTTTGTCAAATCGGATCATTGCTCTCCCTCCTTACCGTCCGGAGTTTCCCAGTGATAGTCCTCTGAACCTCCAGCTGGATTATAAGGATCCTCAGAAACGCTGGAATCCCGGCGTTTTTTCAGAATCTCTGCATTTTGCTCCACAATCCTGCGGTTTAGGGGATAGCCAAATTGCATGATGAAGAACACGATCAGGTAGCAGATACCGGGAATGAGGGTGGCCACTGTATAAATGCGGTTTGCCACCTGAGAGGTCTGGGAAGGAGCGTCGGATACATAGCCGATGGCAGTCAGGGCAAAGCCGCCGATTCCACCGGCCAGGGCCTGTCCCACTTTGCGGGCAAAGGAGTACACGGCGTAGACGGTTCCGTCCTCCCTGCTGCCGGTTTTTACCTCCTGATAATCGATGACGTCTGTGATAAAAGCCCAGGTGATCATATTGAAAAAGCCCATGCCTGTCATGCCCAGAAACAGGTAGATCATAAAGACGGGGATGGTGCGGATCCGCAGAAAGTACAACACAAGGTACACCACTGCTGCCACCAGCACCGCCACACTGCCAGACTCTTTTTTACCGATGTTTCTGGAAATCTTGGAGGCAAAAGGGGCTACCAGCAGCATACCGCCTATGCTGATCAGATTCACCCCGGCCAAAGACTTGGCATCTTTGAAATAATCCAGAAAAAGGTAGGTGTTTAAGGTCTGGCTGAGCATGGTGGCTAAAAGAAGTACCAAGGCTGCGCCCACGATAGACAGCAGGGGACGGTTGGTAAGCAGGCTGACGGCCAGCTGCCTGAAGGTACTTGTCTTATCCTGCTTCTCCTTTTTATGGGCCTTTTCCTCAGCCTTGCCATCTTCTGCCGGACTTTGGCTTGTTTTTTCCTCAAAACTTACCCGCTCTGTACATAAAAAGTAGCACAGCAGATAACAGATCACCGCCAGCACCCCAAATACAATAGCAGTCAATGTAAACCGCAAAGGATTCACAACCTGGTTGCCCGCGCTGTCTGTTTCGTACACCAAAAGAGGCACCAGAGAGCCGATGACCAGGCTGGCCAGAGCCGCTCCCAAGCTTCGATAGGTGGACAGGGAAGCCCGCTCTCCTGCATCCGTACTGATCACAGAGGCCATGGAACCGTAGGGAATATTGATGGCCGTGTAGCAAAAGCTCCCCCATAACAAATAGGTCACCACCACATATACAATTTTTACCGGATAGGAGAAAACCTGTACAAAATACAGGTACATGAGACTGCTGGACACCGCCACCGGCACACACATTCTACGGATCCAGGGCCGGAAACGCCCATCTGTCACCGGGCGCATACGGTCTACGATCCTGCCCATGGTCACATCTGTGAACGCATCCACACAGCGAGCCGCCAAAAATAAAGCGCCCACTACCGCACCACTGATACCCAACACTTTCGTATAGAATACCATCAGATAACTGCTGGCAAAGATAAAGGTAAAATCATTACCGAAATCACCGAATAAGTAGCCTAATTTATCCCTCAGGCCAAAGGGTCTTACTTCCTTTGTGCGGTTGATACGCACGGTGCCGTCTGCCTTCTGCTGCATCTTATGCCTCCCATCTACTGCCTGCGCAGTATCAGCCATCATTGGCTTTTAGGAGATAGCTTTTCCAACATAATTATTTTTATTCACGATGCTAATTTGGACCCCCAAAATATACATACATATGCTCTATAAAACCCCCACGAAACAAATCTTTATAATTTGTCTCATGGGGGTTTTGTATCTCTCTTATTTGACTGAATTATATAAGCAAGAATATACTACATTTCTAAGGACTACTAAATAAGCGCTGTACTAAAATACCGCTCTGCTCTGTCGGCAAGGATGGTCACGATGACTTTGTCTTTACCATATTTCTCAGCCATCTGCTTGGCGGCCCAGACATTGGCTCCGGATGAGGTTCCTACCAAAAGCCCCTGTACACTGGCCAGCTCTCTGGCGGTAGCAATGGCATCTTCATCGGTCACTTCCACGATATCTGTGATAATACCGGTATCCAGAACCTCCGGAATAAATCCGTCTCCGATTCCCTGAATCTGGTGAAGACCGGGCTCATCTCCCAGAAGCGCTGACACATTCTTAGGCTCCACTGCCACAATCTTACAGTCAGGATTCTTCTCTAACAACAGGGAGGCAATTCCCTGAAGGGTTCCGCCACTTCCGATTCCGGATACAAATACATCAATCTTTTCATCCAACTGTGCTACAATCTCCGCTGCCGTGGTGCGGTAATGAGCCGCAGGATTAGCCGGATTCTCAAACTGCTGGGGCACGAAGTATTCATCAGAGGAAGATGCAAGCTCCACTGCTTTCTCCACAGAACCGCCAATGCTCAATTCAGGCGGAGTCAATACCAGCTCTGCACCCAGTGCCCTAATAATCTTCTTCCGCTCATCACTCATATTTTCCGGCATCACAATGATAACCTTATATCCCTTGCGGACACCACACAGCGCCAGGCCAATACCTGTATTACCGGAAGTAGGCTCTATAATAGTCATTCCCGGCTTTAACTTTCCGCTCTTTTCCGCTTCTTCTATCATATTCAGTGCAATTCGATCCTTGATACTTCCACCCGGATTCAAGAACTCTGCTTTCGCAAAGATATTGCAACCTGTAGTCTCCTTCAAGCTAAGCAAAGGAGTATTTCCGATCAATTCTAATACACTATTGTAATACATAACTGTTCCTCCAGTTAAGGGTCTCAGATTTTATTCTATTAAAGTATACAGCAAAACAACGATTATCTCAACTAAAATTTAAAATTTCCCAAAAGTTTTGATTGGGTAGCCAATTCTAAGAGGACGTCCGGGCAACTAGCGGTAGTACTCTAAAAGCAACCTTACCACCCGATTGTAGCTGATCATACCATCCTCTACGCCGTTTGCTTTGAGTGTTACATCCACAAGGGTATCCGATACTTCATCTACCGTCTCGGTATCAAGCAACGCCTTGCTATTGATCCTCTCCCATTCTTCCTCTGTCACAAACACATTATCTTCTATGACCTGGGTGCTGATCAAAGGTTGCTCCATATAAGCCTCCCGATTCCGTCCCACTGCCTTATAAAAATCATTATCCAGATAATTCAGTACACTCAAATATCCACTATAGCGAAAAACAATGTCCTCTGATTGTATACATGCCAGGTAACTTATAAAATTAGCCTCATCCTCAAAGATATAACCTCTTAGATGGGCCAGTTCATGGCACATGGTAGACGGTTTATTCATGATATACATCACATTATTGTAATTGGCTTCCATGGAAAATGGGAAATAGTACCCACACATATACTGTTGGCAAAAAAAGTCTGAGGTATACAAAGGCTTGGGTTGTGGATAAAAACCATCCAAATGCCCATATGTCTTTCCCAACTCTTGCATACATCCAATGGCCATCTGTCCAATATCCTTATCATAGACAATTGCGCCGTTTTCATCCCTGTCCATTTCCAGAGCCAGTCGATTACACTCTTCCACTACCATGTTGCGAACAGCGATCAGATCCTCCAAGTCATACTCTATGTCATGCTTTTGTTCAAAATACACCTCTGAAAATGTGGAGGCATGGTATAGGATGAAACAGTTTAATGTCATAACGAGGCAGACACTTAAAAATATCCAGGCAAAAAACAGGTAAAACCCTCTGCACATCCTGCAAATAATCGTGCTGCATCCCACAGGCGGCTCACACGCGGCCCTCTTTCGCCGATTCACAAACCTTGCCACCAGCCACATGATCCACACCACTGCTGCCAATGCTACCAACACCACACCCAACACCAGCATGATCTCACCTACCGAAAAGGGTGCCAGTCCTGTCAGGCGTCCATAAGTATTTACCCATAGCGGGAATACAGTTTCGATATAGGCATCGCAAAAGGCTGTGCTGTTCCAAGCCACAACATTCAGCAGGATCACCACAGCCCCGATACCGATATAAATCACTAACGGTTTCTTATACTTATTCATACATAGTCTTACTCATAAACGATACAATCTTCATATTCATCCCAGATATTGCAGATCCAAGTCTTACCCTGATTAAAGATGATCTCATTGCCATTCTTATCATAGAACATGTTGGCTGCATTATCAGATGTTCTCTTCCAAGTACCCTTGATCACTTTGCCGGCAGTAAAGACATAGGCGTCCCCTTCACCATGTACACCAAAGGCCAGATAATCGCCTCCTCCATCTCTCACTTCACCATGGCAGACCTTAAACACGATATTGCTCACTGCTACCTGTTCCCCATTCATTTCATCAATATGCTTTCCGCCATACTGATAACGATAATACAAGCCATCCTTCTCATCATACTCAAAATAAGGCTTTGCATCGCCGTATCCGCTTCTATTGCTCTCCTTGCCGCCGGGATAGATCATGGTAGCATCTTTCAAGTCCTTATATTCTGCCCTATGACCATCATTGGCAAAGGTAAATGCCTGCTCAAAGGTATCTCTGTACTCCGTCTCATATTTCAGCCTCTTGACAGCCTTCTCATACCCTTCAATGAACATATATCCGGTAAATTCCGTAGCATAGCCCGGTCTGGAGATTCTGTCAAACGCTTCTGCTGCCGGATTATGAATACCCGCTACAGCCTGGCTGATATTGTCAATACGATCACTCTTTAACAGATCCTCTACGAAAGGAACGGCCAGACCCCAGTTACAATAAATAGCATCATAAGCCATTGCTTCATATACATAATAATCACGGCTGCTTCGAACAGGTCCTATGTACTCCATATCATCATAATCTTCCACAAAGCACATCAGTCTGGACACACGGCCTTCTACCGGAGCTTCATAGACGATACTTGCCTGTGTGATTCCATACTGAGGCATGGCCGGCTTATTATTGGGCATCATCACTGCCATACTGCGACGCTTTACCACTTTCTCATCTTTCCACTCACCGGTGAGATAACTCTGCATCTTACCGTCTACCACCACTCTTTCGGTAATAGTGGGGTCATCGGCAACCTTTTCTTCTTCTCCTTTGGTCTCCTCTGAAACCTGGGTTTCAGAAGTATCTTTTGTCTGGGACTCAATGGGCTTGGGCTGAATCTGTTCAATGGATGCAGGAATCTTTTCTGCGCCACATCCCACCAGAAGACCCATTGCCAACAACACTGCTGCTAATATTAATTTCTTCATGGTACACCTCTTTGTGTTTTTTCTTCTATTGTAGTAAAAAATCAAGCGTTTGTCCATCTCTTTCGACAAAAATATCAACAGAAATTTTTGGTATTTTTTCTACAGATTGAACAAACAGCAGGATTTAAGTTCATAAGCACCTCCACTGCCTCGGGCTCACCCCATACTTTTATAAGAATCAAAAGACCTAAATTGTTCCCGCCGCTGGATGCTTTTCCAAGTATGAAAAGCGATCATAAACCCCAAAGGCCCTTTGATGATACCCCAGATCCCAAAGAGTTGGATGCCTGCATACACGCTTGCCAGCACAGCGATAGGAGACACGCCGATGCGGCTGCCGATGAGTCTGGGCTCCAACATCTCCCGTAAGAAAGCGCAGCAGCCATACAGGATAATGCAGACAAGGGCCTGGCCCATGTGGCCGTAGACCAACTGCACAATAGCCAGGGGGATCAGGATAATACCGGTTCCGATAAAAGGCAAGGCGTCCAAAAGTCCACACAAGATTCCCCACAGTACTCCATTTTCAATTCCTACAATGCCCAGTACAAAAGCTGATAACACGGAAATGGCTCCCATTATCAGTAGCTGTGCTTTTACAAAAGTAGCAATGTAACGGATGATGCCACAGATGACCTCCAGTAAAACGTGGCATTCTTCCCGGTCCAGTAAGTTGTTCATGATCCGGTCATAATCCTTTGCAAGCAGAACGGAAGCGATCAGGAAGGTTACCAGAAAGCCGATGGCAGTACCTATCACTTTCACATAGGCAAGAGACTGGGAAAGCATACCGGGGAAAGCATCCTGTTGTAAATAGTTAATGCCTTTCTCTAAGTGACTTAGCATGGTCTCTTCCAGATAAGCACTGTCGATGCCGATGGTTTTGCCCACAGAGGCACAGATATCTGATATGATTTTGCCGGCCTGCTGCTCCATGGTATCTAACTTACCCATAAGATGGGGCAGACTTCCCACGATCCAGGAGAAAAGCACCCATATCAGTACGCCCACCACAGTCACTGCAATAAGAAGAAGCAGTATGGCTCCTATTTGACGGTGAATATGGAATTTCTCCTGCAACTTCTTTAACGTTGGGCCGAAAATGGTGACAAAGAGCATAGCAACCAGTATGGGTGCAAGGAGAGGTGTCAAATATTTCAGAAAAAAATACACTGCTCCGATAATTGCGAGCAGTGTGATGACTTTATGTTGCATCATTTGGTTTATCATCTTGGTCGCCATATGTTTCCTCCCTGCTTTTTCGTTACAGGTAGTATGGCTTATTTTTGTTTTTTTATGCGGCGCGTCATAAGTATCACAACCCTGCCGCTTCAAAGTATAGAAACACTTCAAAATTTAGAAAAAATGGCTCCTTGAGGCTTCTCTTGAAATTCCAGTCTTTTACGGGTTACAGGATGTTGCAACACAATACGATAAGCACATAAGGCTACATTACGCACACCCATTCTCCGGCTGAGAACCTTGGACTGTTCACTGCCGTATCGGCTGTCGCCCAGAATGGGCAGATCGGCGTGAGATAGCTGCGCACGGATCTGGTGAAAACGACCGGTATCAATGTGGATATCCAGGAGAGTTACAGGTTCCTGCGTGGACAACTGACCAATGACACGATATTGTAACACTGCTTTCTTGGCCAAATCCCTGTCCCCAGCCATCCGGTCATTCACCACCATAGCACTTCCGGAAACGGAATCTTTCCACATATAATCCACAAGTTCCCCAGACTTATCCACGGGTTGTCCACATACTACTGCGTAATATTGTTTATTTAGGGTGCCCTGAGATAACTGAGCAGTAAGGGCAGCGGCGACTTTACTGTTTTTGGCAAATGCCAAAAGGCCTTCAACCGGCTGGTCTAACCTGTGGACAACTCCCAGGTATGGAGCACTTGCTCTTTGATCCCCTACACGTTGGCTCCCGGCACATGGTTCCTTGGCACGTTGTTTTCCCATAAGATAATTCTTCAGTTCACTGACCATATCCTGCTGTCCTACCTTGCCTGTCTGGGTGGCCAGTCCAGCAGGTTTATAGCAGACCAGAATGTGGTCATCTTCGTATATTATTTTTGTTTTCATAGTTGACCAATCCTTAATCTTAAATCCATCTTGTCCGGTCAATTTGACCAACATTTAACACTTCCGCAATCCCTTGGGGTAATGATTCTTCATCACACCACCTGCTAATTTCCCCCAACCGATGCTATAACCGTCAACAGTAATAAGGTACCAGCCTTTCTCACCCTCAGCCGGGAAAGTCATGCCATTCAGATAATCTCTGACCTCGCGGCTGTCTGCGCGCAGATCATAAGTGTATGTCACCTCTCCCGGCCGCAGTGCAAGGGCCAGTGCATGAGACGGTTCAAACCGATTCTTCTTCATGGTACCCAGGTGAAGCCCGGGACGCAATACTTTCATGCCTTTGGTGGCAGGCATGTCCGGCGGACACAGGTAAAGCTGGTCGCCGAATTTCAGGAAGATACCCTGTCTGTCCTGCCTACACTGTACAGACTGCTTAAGATACTCTTTCTCAAATGCCAGATAATCCCCGCACTCCTTCTGAAAACTGTTCTTCCCCTTAGGAATCCCCTGCTCTATGCCATTCCTTCCATAACACCGGTAATCCTCAGATACCTCTCCCTGTCGCTTCAGCACTGCTGCATAATGTCCCTCGCCCTTTACCTTATGGGGCCACAAGCGCATATCTTTTATTAAGGCAAAATCAGCATGCCTGCTTAAGAACCGCTCCACGCTACCTTCATCCTCCAAGGTTGCAAAAGTACACGTGGAATACACGATCCGCCCACCGGGGCGCACCATCCCTGCTGCACAGTCCAGAATTTCATCCTGCCTGTCGGCGCACATCTGCACATTTTCTTCGCTCCACTGCTCACAAGCCTCTTCGTTTTTGCGAAACATCCCTTCTCCGGAACAGGGTGCATCCACCATGATACGGTCAAAATAGTCCGGGAAGATAGCTGCCAACCTCTGGGATGTCTCATTTAAGACTATGGCATTCACGATTCCCATGCGCTCTATGTTCTCAGAAAGAATCTTGGCTCTGGCAGGATGGATCTCATTGCAGATCAGAATCCCCTGCCCCTCCATGGCAGCAGCAATCTGCGTACTCTTTCCGCCCGGGGCAGCGCACAGATCCAGAATTCTTTCTCCGGGCTTAGCTTCCAACAGTGTGGCAGGCAGCATGGCGCTGGGCTCCTGGATATAATAAGCTCCGGCCTCATGATAGGGGTGCTTGCCGGGTTGATCGGCAGCCTCATAATAAAAGCCGGTCTCTGTCCAGGGTACAGGGGATAGTTGAAAGCTGCGCTGCTTTACAAAATTTTCTGCCGAAGCCTTCAGTGTGTTTACCCGAAGGGCCTGATATTTATCATGATCATAGCTTGCCAGGAACTGCTCGTACTCATGGCCCAGCATTACTTGCATTCTTTGTAGAAATTTTTCCGGAAGCATAGGAGCTCCTTTCTGTTCATCCATCTTTCTCTGGGTACATTATACTCCTTTTTTTATATTCTGGAAATACTTTCTGAAAATAATTCCGTAGGACATTCTTCCCCATGGCTTATATCACAATCTTTTATAATCTTAAACTCTTCAAAACATTTTCCATCTGAGCCATAAAAAACATCTGTATTTCTTAGTTCTTCGTCACTTCCACGATTAAATCGGTCAAAAAAGCATATATACGATGTTACCGCTTCTAAATTATTTAGCCGCTTTACAATTTTCAGATATTTCATCGGTACAACAAGGATATAGTTGCGCAATTACAGCTCCGTGGAGTTGAGATTAGCACAAGCACTTACAGCAAAGTCGAAATGGGACTGAATAATCCCAGTGTCGATTTATTAATTGCGCTTACTGATATTTTGGAGTGTGATTTTAATGCTTTTTTTCAGCAGTAAGTTTCTTAGCCAAATAAAAATATTGCCGGGCTATAGTATCTTTAACATACTATAACCCGGCATTTGTTCTACTACATGTCTTTCAAAACTTATTTAATCACTGTCTCCAACTCGTGGATACTCTCAATAAAATGTCTCTCTACAGTCGAAAGCAACTCTTCCTGCTTTAGCTTGTATTTCTCATACTCTGCATGGGCCTTTTGAATGGCCTGCTGATGTGTCACCATCCCTTTCGTAGTCAAAATATCACGTCTGGTCAATTTCAGGTAATCATCAATGGTTTCCAGCCAATCCTTCATGTACATGGGTTCATGGTTCAGCGCACGTACTTCTGCAATGTCCAAATACGCAGACACAATCTTATTTAATGCGTCTAGCTCCTGCTTGTCCAGATAGTTCTTCGCCACCTCTACATCTGACTGCTTAATCTGTTTTCCCTCCCAGGAAGTAAGCCCCATATGTTCCTTTTCTGCATCTGCTCTCTGAAAAATAATCTCTGCTGCGGTGTGTTGATGAGCTGCCCAATGCATTTTGTTCTGCACCTGTTTAAAGAACAAAAGGGAACTCTCTGCTTTGGGGTCGTAATCAATGCTGGTCGCATAGATTTCCAGAACCTTCCTCCAGAAAACCTTCTCAGAAGAGCGGATATCACGTATCCTGGCGAGCAGCTCATCAAAATAATTACCACCACCAAGTCGTTTCAAGCGATCATCATCCAGTGCAAAGCCTTTTTGCATATATTCTTTCAGCACAGCAGTGGCCCAGATTCGAAACTGCGTACCACGCAAGGATTTAACACGATAGCCAACTGATATGATAACATCTAAATTATAATAATCAACTTGGTAAGTTTTTCCATCAGAAGCAGTTGTTGCAAATTTTACAACAACTGAATTTTTGTCCAATTCTCCATCTTCAAAAATATTTTTAATATGTCTGGAGATGGTCGACTTGTCTCTTTGAAACAACTCTGCCATTTGATCAATAGACAACCATACTGTGTCCTGATCAAACGTCACCTCGACCTTTGTTACACCATCTTCCGTAGTATACATTAGTATATTAGATTTTTGCAAAATGTACCCTCTCCCTCAATCATTACACCTTAAACCGATACCCTACACCCCAAATGGTCTCAATATAGTTCGGCTTGGCTGTATCTTTCTCAATCTTCTCACGGATCTTCTTAATATGCACCGTAACGGTAGCGATATCACCAATAGAGTCCATATCCCAAATCTCTCTAAACAGCTCTTCCTTGGTAAATACATGATTGGGATTCTCTGCCAGGAAGGTCAGAAGATCAAATTCTTTGGTGGTAAAAGTTCTCTCCTCGCCCTCCACGTACACACGGCGGGCAGTCTTGTCGATGCGGATGCCACGGATCTCCACCACATCATTCTGGGGTTTGGCGTTGGTACCCACCAGTCTCTCATATCTGGCCATATGCGCTTTTACTCTGGCCACCAGCTCACTGGGACTGAAAGGCTTGGTCATATAATCATCTGCCCCAAGACCCAGGCCTCTGATCTTGTCAATATCATCTTTCTTGGCAGACACCATTAGGATGGGGATGTTCTTCTGCTCTCTGATCCTCTTGCAAACCTCAAAACCATCCATGCCCGGCAGCATCAGGTCTAATATCACCAGGTCAAACTGCTCCTCCAAAGCAGCTTTCAGACCCTCATCGCCACTATTGCGGGTCTCTACCTGGAAGTCAGAAAGTTCCAGATAATCCTTCTCCAGTTCAGCGATGGCCACTTCATCTTCAATAATTAAAATCCTGCTCATATATTCCTCCATTCTGCTGCCGCGCAGCACATTGCTCTACATTAAGTTATATTGATTTAATCATTCTGAAGTTCCCTGTATTTCCTCATTACAAAGTGCATACAGGTGCCCTCTCCTTCCTTACTGGTGGCCCAGATATAACCACCATGGTCCTCAATGATCTTCTTCACGATAGACAGGCCGATACCGCTTCCGCCCTGGGCAGAATTGCGGGATGCATCGGTGCGGTAAAACCGGTCAAAAATCTTGGACAGATCCTTCTGGGCGATTCCTTTTCCATTGTCCTCAATTTCCACCCGAATAGAATCCACCTCATCCAGAATACGGATATCGATGATACCATTGCGTTTGTTCATATATTTTACACTATTACTAATGATATTATTGATCACCTTCTTAAGCTGCTCCGGATCTGCGATGACCATAGTATCCGGCTCCACCAGATTGGAATAATTCAGAGAAATATTCCGGTTCTCCAGATCCATTCCCACCTCTTCCACACAATCGCCAAAATAATCAGCCACATTCAGGCGGCGGAAATTATAAGGAATCCTATTATTTTCTACATTGGAATAGGTAGTCAATTCATTGATCAACTTCTGCATATCATTGGCCTTATTATAAATAGTACGCAGATACTTATCCTGCTTCTGGGGCGTGTCCGCCACACCATCCATGATACCCTCCACATAGCCTTTGATGGCCGTGATGGGTGTCTTCAGATCATGGGAAATATTACTGATCAGCTCACGGTTCTGCTTCTCCTGCTGTAAACTTTCCTCCACTGACTCCTTCAGCCGCATGCGCATATCTTCATAATTGCGGTACAGATCTCCGATCTCTCCTCTGGCGTTGGTCTGGAGCATGTAATCATAATTGCCTTCCTTAATCTTCTTCATCGCCGCATTCAGTTCATCTATGGGGTGGAACACACCTTTCCGGATCCATTGAGTCAGCATCACACTTGTAAAGATCAGAATCAAGAAAATCGCGATCAACATATCAACCAGCAATTCTCTGGAGATCAAAGCATTCATCTTGGTCACTACAAAGACGCTTCCCTTGGCTCCATCACGGAATGTGAAATCAATCTGCTTCACATACTTGGACAGCTTGTCAAAATAATAACCGGAATCCTCAGACAGGTCGCCTTCACCGTAAGCAGGCAATTTGTCCATAATGCGCTTTGCAGCCTCTTCATTGCCGGTGTAATAAATTCCGGCATCTTTCCTTACTATTATATAGGTGGACTTTCTGGAAAACTCATCATTGACCATCTTCAGATAAGCTGTATCCTCCAGTCTGGCAGGATCCGCCTGCACCTGACGCAACAACTCTCCATAAGCCTTGTCAGCCGTATTCACGAAAGTCTCCATGGTCTCTGACATCATGGCATAATCCAGCTCCTGCATCGTATAGCCCTGATTCATATTCATCAGATAAATCCCAATCACCGCAAAGGCAATGATCGTCAGAACCATTGGCAATAATATAATTGTAATAAATGTAACCTGTAGCCTTGTTTTTAACTTCATTGCAACTTCCTTTCCGGTCTGCCGAAACCTTTCTTTGTCCCAATAAATTATCCTTTTCCAAAGACACTCTAAGTATATCATACTTCCTTCCATTTTTTGATAAAAATTTTCTAAAAATTTTTCAAAAAAGTATTGACATTTACAAAATTATCAGTATAATGAAATTAGTAATGATTCTTATTTTTAAGAAAGGAGGTAATGATGGCACTAAAACACAGCAGGCAGCGAGATATGATCAAAGAATTCCTTATGACACGTAAGGATCATCCCACAGCCGATGTTGTTTATATGAATGTGAGACAACAAAATCCCAACATTAGTCTGGGAACTGTATATCGTAATCTGACTTTGTTAGCCGATATCGGTGAGATTGCAAGACTACGGGTAGGCGATGGTGTAGATCACTTTGATGCCGACACCTCCCTCCATTACCATTTTGTCTGTTCTGAATGTGGTAGCGTGATTGATCTAAAGATGGACAACATCGATCATATTGTAGATCAGGCCAACGCCCATTTTGATGGACTGATTGCAGGACATGTCACTTACTTCTATGGCACCTGCAAAGACTGCACCTGTAGGTCCGGGGGACTTGCACCGCAGTCACAACCCACGTCATAAAGTCACACTTTACGGCGTAAACATTTGAATAAAGATAAAAATAAAACTAAAAAATTTTTTAAAAGAAGAGGAGATTAAGATTATGAAATTTGTATGTCAGGTATGTGGTTATGTTCATGAAGGTGATGCAGCTCCCGAGAAGTGCCCCGTTTGTGGTGTTCCCGCTGAGAAGTTCTCTGTACAGGCAGGCGAGAAGACCTGGGCTGCAGAGCACGTTGTAGGTGTTGCACAGGGCGTTAGAGAAGATATCATTATGGATCTTCGCGCTAACTTTGAAGGTGAGTGCTCTGAGGTTGGTATGTACCTTGCTATGGCAAGAGTAGCTCACAGAGAAGGCTATCCTGAAATCGGTCTGTACTGGGAGAAGGCAGCTTACGAAGAGGCTGAGCACGCTGCTAAATTTGCAGAGCTCTTAGGTGAAGTGGTAACTGCTTCTACCAAGAAGAACCTGGAGATGAGAGTAGATGCTGAGAACGGTGCTACTGCCGGTAAGTTCGATCTGGCTAAGAGAGCAAAAGAGCTTGGTCTGGATGCGATCCATGATACCGTGCATGAGATGGCTCGCGATGAGGCTCGCCATGGTAAGGCATTCGAAGGTCTTCTTAAGAGATACTTTGCTTAAACCCCATAAATAAAGAATCTTTACAGAGAGGATAGAGTCATCTATTCTCTCTGTACTTGCATAAGGAGGCTATCAATGATTAAGAGATCATTTAAAGAAGTTTTCGTAAGAATTGTAATTCTGTTGGGGGGATTAACCATTGCACACCTAGGAGTTACATTATTTTTGCTGGCAGATCTGGGCGCAGACCCTTTTAACGTGTTAGTGCAGGGAATTTACAGGACCACCTCTGAACTTCCCTGGTGGCCGCTGCAATCACATGGCAATACTCATATCGCTATCTGTTTTTTGATCATTGCAGCTTTGTTGATCATTGACCGCTCTTATATCAAGATCGGTACGATTCTTTGCATGCTTTTTGGCGGCCCGATCATTGATGTTTTTACTTACATATTGTCCGGCCCTATTGGCAATATCAATTCTTTGCCGCTTAAAATTTTAATCAATGGTCTGGGATGTATCATTCTGGCTTTCGGTATGACCATTGTGATCAAATCCGATGCCGGCACCGGCCCAAATGATCTGGTATCCATTGTACTTTCCGACAAATTAAAAAAGAACTTCGGAGTGATCCGTATCATTGTAGATGTTTCTTTTGTAGTAATCGGACTCCTTCTTGGCGGTTCCTTTGGAATCGGTACTTTCATTTGTGCATTTCTGGTGGGACCGGTAGCAAATATATTCTTACCGCTTAATGAAAAATGGATTAAAGCAATTTTTTTTAAAACACATTGACAATTACGACAAAAAGTGATACGCTTATATGCGAACAAATTATATAGCGGCAGTTGAAGTTCTTAGGGAAATGGCCACAGGCCTGCCGAAGGAGTAACACTCTCAGGTGTCCGTAAGCGGATGGGGACTAAGAATGGATGCAGCTCTGGAGAAGCTCAGAATGAGTACCGAAGGTGCAAGGTTGGTTATCCGACCGAATCTCTCAGGTAAAAGGACAGAGTATACATATGTGGACATGGTTTGTCCATAATGTTGCGTTTGCTTTTCCGGAGCAGCTGAATGTCAGCTGTTCCGTTTTTCATTAGGAGGAAATAATTATGGCAGCATTTGAAAATGCAATTTACCCTATTGTGGTAAAAATCAATGAGTATTTATCCAGTTACATACTGATCGTTCTGCTGATCGCAGTAGGACTTTGGTATTCCATTAAGACCCGTTTCGTACAGATTCGTTGTTTTGGCGAAGGTATGAAGAAGGTATTCGGCAACCTGACCCTGAAGGGCGGCAAAAGTGCAAGTGGCATGACCTCTTTCCAGGCACTGGCAACTGCCATTGCAGCCCAGGTTGGTACCGGTAATATCGTAGGTGCATCCGGCGCGATCCTGACCGGTGGTCCCGGCGCGATCTTCTGGATGTGGGTGATCGCTTTCTTTGGTATGGCAACCATCTATGCGGAGGCAACTCTGGCACAGAAGACCCGTATCAAAGACAAAAACGGTAATATCCAGGGTGGTCCTGTGTACTACATTACTACTGCATTTAAGGGCGGCTTTGGCAAATTCCTGGCAGTATTCTTTGCTGTTGCCAGTGTTCTGGCATTAGGCTTTATGGGTTCTTTGGTACAGTCCAACTCTATCGGCTCCACTTTTGAAACCGCATTTGGGGTTCCTTCATGGATTGTTGGTATTGTACTTGTCATCATCTGCGCAGCTATTTTCCTGGGTGGTGTACAGCGTCTGGCATCTGTCTGCGAGAAGCTGGTTCCTATTATGGCTTCCATCTTCCTGGTAGGCGGTCTGGTAATCCTGGTTTGTCGTATCACTTATTTGCCCGCTACTTTCGGCATGATCTTCAAATATGCTTTCCAGCCTCAGGCAATCATCGGCGGTGCATTTGGTGCAGCCCTGAAAGCAGCCATCAGCCAGGGTGCTAAGAGAGGTCTCTTCTCCAACGAAGCAGGTATGGGTTCTACTCCTCACGCACATGCACAGGCTAACGTAGAACATCCCCATGATCAGGGTGTTGTCGCTATGATAGGTGTATTTATTGATACCTTCGTCGTTCTGACCCTGAATGCACTGGTTATCATTTCTACACTGTATACAGCAGACGGTCCTTTAGCTGAGTGTGGTGCAGCTGCAGCAAGCACTGTAATCACCAAGACCAATCTGGCGCAAACCGCTTTCGGCACTATTTTCGGCTCTGGCTTTGGTGCAATGTTCGTTGCAATTTGCCTGTTCTTCTTCGCATTCTCTACCATACTGAGCTGGAACATGTTCGGTAAGATCAATGCGAACTACCTGTTCGGTAAGAAGAATGCCAAGATCTGTACCATTGTGTATACGGTGATCGCACTGGTATTCATCTTCCTTGGAACTGTTATGCAGAGCGACCTGGTATGGGAGCTGACCGATGCATTTAACTACCTGATGGTTATCCCCAATGCTTTAGCACTGTTTGCACTGACGAAGATGGTTGTAACCTCTGTGAATGAGGCAGACGCCAAGAAAAAGAGCAAATAAAACAGCTCCCCGCCAAGAAATCAGATGATCAACTTCTTGGCGGGTTTTTTTTGTCCTTTGGCATAATAATTCACAAAATAGTCTTGTCGATTTCTGTCAAATCTAGTATAATATAGAAAATAAAAATTTAATTAACTTGATAAATATTTTATAAAATGTATTAGAAATGAGGAAGACTATGTTTGGAAAACGACCTGATGGCCGCGCCATCCGAAGCCTTGAACCGATGCAGCAGATTATGCCTTACATCTTAAAGACCAGAACTGACTCCATGAATATGTATGAGGACACTTTCGCCTGCCCTCCCATGGACGATTATATCAAGCAAAAAGCTGCACAGAACATTAAACTCAGCTACATGCATATTATCATAGCAGCCATCGTACGGCTCATTGCGCTCCGTCCGCAATTGAACCGCTTTGTTATGAACGGACGCATTTATGCAAGGCCCAAGATCTGGGTAAGCTTTGTGGTGCATCCCACACTTCATGACGGCAGCGTAGGAACTACCATCAAGCTGTGTTTTGAAGGCACCGAGACCATTCTGGAAGTGGCAGAGAAAGTAAACGAAGCCATTCAAAAAGAAACCACTAAACGTGTTGGGGAGAATGATACCGACAAGCTTTTGCGCATGTTGATGCGTAATATCCCCGGCCCCTTTATCAAGCTTGTGATAAATACACTGATGTGGATGGATAAGCACAATATCATGCCTAAAAGAATCGTGGATCTGAGCCCTTTCCACACCTCTTTCTTTCTTACAAACTTAAAATCTTTGGGTATTAATCACGTATACCACCATGTGTACGAGTTCGGCACTACCGGTTTATTCTTCGCCATGGGCAAAGAAAAACCGCTTGCCACCGTACAAGGCAACGACATCGTCAATCAGAAGCACATGGGATTTGGCCTAGTGTCAGATGAACGCTTTTGCGATGGACTATATCTTGCACTTTCTCTGAGACAGCTACGGAAATTTATGCAAAATCCTAAGATGCTGGAAGAACCTTTGGAGAAAAAAGTGGAAGATGTAAAATAGGGTATTTATCTAATATTGCAATTTGAGCCTTACATCCCTGATTTAATGGTCGATGTAAGGCTCTTCCTTTCTAAGCCTCTTAAAAATTACCTTTTCATTTTTCACAAAATAGTGTATACTGAAAATTACACAGAACAAACAGACAGAAAGGATCAACACATGAAGAAAATAGCAAGTTTCACCATAGATCACTTAAAACTACAGCCAGGTATCTATGTCTCGCGCAAGGACACTGTAGGTACAGAGGTAATCACCACCTTCGATCTGCGTATGACCAGTCCCAATGAGGAACCGGCGATGAACACTGCTGAGATGCATACCATAGAGCATTTGGCTGCCACTTTCCTGCGTAATCACCCTATTTATGCAGATAAGACCATTTATTTCGGCCCCATGGGTTGCCGGACAGGCTTTTACCTACTGCTTGCAGGTGACCTGACCAGTGAGGGAATTGTGCCTCTGATGGTGGAGATGTATGAATTTATCAGAGATTATCATGATGAGGTACCTGGAGCATCCGCGAAGGACTGTGGCAATTATCTGGATATGAATCTGCCTATGGCCAATTATCTGGCTAATCGTTATTTGGAACAAGTTCTCTACCATATTACACAAGACAGGCTGCAATATCCGCAGTAAATCGGATAACTAATTGTGGCATTTAGGAGGATAAAAGATATGATCAAGATTGGAATCATTGGAGCAATGGAGTTGGAGGTAGAGGAGCTGAAATCTCATATGAATACTTCTGACATTATTACCAAAGCAGGCATGAAATTTTATGAAGGCACGCTCAATAACGTGAATGTAGTAGTGGTGCAAAGTGGGATCGGTAAAGTCAACGCCGCCTTGTGCGTGCAGATTCTAACAGATGTCTTTCAGGTCAGCCACGTGATCAACACCGGTGTGGCAGGTTCTCTCAATGCTGACTTGGATATCGGCGATATCTTAATTTCTGCTGATGCCCTGTATCATGACATGGATGTGACTATATTCGGGTATCAGCCGGGCGAGGTTCCCCAGATGGGTAGAAGAGAATTTCCTGCTGATAAGCAGATGATTGTCCTGGCCAAAGAAGCATGTGAAAAGGTAAATCCGGACATTCATGTAAAGGTGGGGCGTGTGGTCAGTGGAGACCAGTTTATTTCTGACAAAGCAGTGAAAATGCGACTGATACAAGAGTTTGAAGGAGACTGCACAGAAATGGAAGGGGCGGCCATCGCACACAGCGCTTATTTGAATGACATTCCTTTTGTGGTAATCCGGGCAATCTCTGATAAGGCTGATGATTCCGCAGAGATGGATTATCCTGCCTTTGAGAAGGCTGCTGCAAAACATTCTGCACGATTGGTGGAGGAAATGGTTGGGTATATAAAATAAGGGGACTAGGTGAAATCTAATTACTGCGCGAGTGACGTTCAGCCCGCGCCCATTCGCAAAATCGCCCCTTCGGGGCTTTCCGCTGCTTCGCAGCTCCTTTTTGCTCATAAAAGGGCGCTCCCTCAGAGACAATATAGGGATGAAAATTCGTGCGAGCACGATTTTCATCCCTATATTGTCTCTGGCTGAACTGTTAGGATTTAAACACAAATATCTTACTAAACACATAATTTGCTATGATCACCAATACGGATGAAATCAGTGTCGCTGCGATCAGGTTCATTCCCAGTCCACCAAGTACTTGCATGACTACCGTATCCAGTATCCAGGTGGATATTCGGGAAGCTACGAACTTTGGAGCTTCCTTGCTGACAGGGCCGTGGCTTTTAAAAACAAATTTTCTGTTGGTAGGATAGGCGAATGCCACACCTGCTGCCCAGTTAATAAAACTTAAGATCACATTCTGCATGGCAGTAGGATACAGAGTATTGCCAAACAGTAGGAAGTTGGCCAGAAATTTCGCTGACCAGGACACTACAGTAGTTAATCCGCCTACGATCAAATATACAATGATCTCCTCATGCTTTGTCCAAAGTTCCTTTATTTTCTCAATCATGTTCTTTCCTCATCTCACTGCATTCTTTCATCATGTTAAGGGTTTACCACGTTTCTGGATTCCCCACCCATGAATGCCTTAATATTCTTGTATACACCTTCCACGCATCTGGTTCTGGCTTCCACACTTGCCCAGGCTAAGTGAGGCGTAATGATCAATTTATTGGAATCCTTCAGCTGACTTAAAGGATTGCTAAGTTCCAACGGTTCTTTCTCAATCACATCCAGACCCGCTGCCATGATCTCACCTGCAACCAGTGCATGGTACAAATCCGTATTATTCACAACCGGCCCTCTTGCCACATTGATCAAAACTGCGGACTTCTTCATCTTCTTAAGCCCATGGGCATCAATAAAGTCTCTGGACAGATCGCTCAGCGGACAATGCAGTGACAGAATGTCACTTTCTCTCAGCAAAGTATCCTTGTCTACCTGTTGATAATCAGTGCAGGTACTTTTACCGGTTATGGAATGAAAGATCACATGACAGCCAAAAGCAGAAGCGATCTTGGCCACACGCTTACCGATATTGCCCATGCCCACGATTCCCCAGGTCTTGCCGTCCAGCTCGTTGAAAGGCAGATCGAAGTTGGAGAAACGATCCTGAGCACTATAGGCGCCGGATTTCACATATTGGTCATAATGGGGCAGCTTCTGGGATAAGGCAAGTGCAAGTGTAAAGGTGTGCTGTGCCACCATACTGGTGGAATAATCCACCACATTACATACTTTGATCCCTCTTGTTCTACAATAATTGATATCAATATTGTCAAAACCTGTAGCAAATTCACAGATCTGCTTCACATTAGGTGCATCCTTCAACGCGTCTTCTCTAAGAGGTGCTTTATTGGCCACGATGATGTCAGCATCCTTGATTCTTTCCTTTACTTCCTCCACAGTCACCGTATTGGCATAATAGGTCACTTCACCCAACTGTTCCAGACAAGACACCTCTATATCCGTGCCCACACTATTTCTCTCTAATACTACAATTTTCATGACAATTACAGCCTCTTCATCAGTTCTTCTCTCTGCGCCTCATATCCCGGCTTACCAAGGAGTGCAAACATGTTCTTCTTGTAACTCTCAACGCCAGGCTGGTTAAAGGGATTCACGCCGAGCAGATAACCGCTGACACCGCAGGCAAACTCGAAGAAATAAAACAGTTCACCCAAGTAAAATTCATCTGCTTCGGGAATATTGATCATCAGATTAGGCACATTACCATCTGTATGAGCCAGAATCGTACCGTTCATAGCACTCTTATTCACAAAATCCACCGTCTTGCCGGCAAGATAGTTCAATCCGTCCAAATCTACCGCTTCTTCACCGATAATGATCTCTTCTCTGGAGGCTTCCACATTAATCACTGTCTCAAAGAGTGTTCTGGCACCATCCTGAATGTACTGTCCCATGGAATGCAGATCAGTGGTCAGATCCACACTTGCCGGGAAGATACCCTTCTGGTCCTTGCCTTCACTCTCGCCATACAGCTGCTTCCACCACTCGGATACATAGTGAACGCTGGGTTCATAGTTGGCAAGAATCTCAATATTTTTACCTTTTCTAAGAAGAATATTACGGATGGCTGCATACTTCAGGGCATCATTGTCCTCAAATGCATTCTCCAGAGCACGCTTTCTTCCACTTGCAGCACCTTCCATAAGCTTATCAATGTCAGCACCGCTGACAGCAATGGGAAGTAAGCCCACAGCAGTCAGAACAGAGAAACGTCCTCCCACATCATCAGGCACTACAAAAGTCTCATATCCTTCCTCATCAGCCACTTTCTTGAGTGCTCCCTTAGCCTTGTCAGTGGTGGCATAGATTCTCTTAGCGGCACCTTCCTTGCCATATTTGGCTTCCAATTTCTCCTTAAATACGCGGAATGCGATGGCAGGCTCCGTAGTAGTACCGGACTTAGAGATCATATTAATAGAGAAATCTCTGTCTCCCACCACATCCATCAGATGCTTCAGGTAAGTAGAACTGATGGAGTTACCGCAGAAATAAATCTCCGGAGTCTTACGAATGCTCTTATCTACCACATTGTAGAAGCTATGTCCCAAAAATTCGATAGCTGCTCTGGCTCCCAGATAAGAACCGCCGATACCGATTACCAACAATACCTCGGAATCGCTCTGAATCTTCTTGGCAGCCTCTTTTACTCTGGCGAACTCTTCCTTGTCATAATCTACCGGAAGATCGATCCATCCCAGGAAATCATTACCCGCACCGGTCTTCGCTACCAGCACTTCCTTGGCATCCAGTGCCAGTTTCTTCATATAGTCTACTTCTTCTGTGGAAATAAATGAATTTGCTTTTGCGTAATCAAATGTAACATGTTTGCTCATAATATCGCTCCTTTTCCCTGAATATCAGGTAAATTCAGTGTCTGAACCACCACTTCCGAGCATGGCTCTCACTTACTTATAGTGTAACAGAGATGTGGTGTAAATTCAAGATAATTTTTTAACAATTCTTCCTATTTAGGTAAATCAAGAGGCCGGATTTCTCATAACTGAGAAATCCGGCCTCCCTTATTACTACTTCTCTACTTCTTCTTTCTCTTAAGTACCACGAGTCCTGCCACTCCTGCACCACTTATCAGCACAAGTGCGATCAGCAATCCAATGGGCGTGGAATCTCCGGTAAGAGGATTTCTATTGCCAACATAGTTCCTGAAGATCAGTCCACCTTCCGGATAGTTGATGGTCGCTGTCAGATCATCTCCCACTCTCTCCACATCTACACTTACTTTATATACTGTAGTATCGTAAGTAATATTCAACGCTCTGGTATTTATCTCAGATACGGTATACTCGTATCTTCCGGGATCAAATACTACCAGAGGAGAGAACTGTACACTACCGTTTGCATCATTGCTTCCGGTTGCAACTACTTCTCCATTGCTGTCCTTTACCTGGAATCGGAATTCTCCGGCTGCCATATTTCTTCCTGTCAATACCTTGGTGGCATTGAATGCGAAAGATGTCATGATTGTACCGGGTTGTGGTTCGGGTTGTTGTTCGACAGCAGGTGGCTCCTTATATTCATTTCTAAAGATGATCTCACCATCCGGGTATTCCACTGTCGCTTTCAGGATACCGCTTCCATCATTTATCATATCCACAAGCACCATATAAGTAGCTCCATCATAGAATACATGCTGTGCAGCAGTATCTACCTCAGATACATACAGCTTGTAATCATTTCCTTCCGCCAGCTTGAACTCTGTAAAGTAAATCTTACCATCGGCTGTATTGGTACCTGTTGCCAGTTCATTACCGGCCCCATCTTTAACCACAAACTGAAATTCTCCCGCTGCCAGATCGCGCCCCGTCAGCTGCTTAGTAGCGTCAATGATTACTGCAGAAGGATCGGGTTTAAAGATATTGGTAAATGTAGGCTCTGATACAATACTCTCATTGCCTTCACCATCTACTGCGGTATATGTCACTTCTGCGACCAACTGGCCAAGCAGATTATCCTTTACCTCAATCGTCACATTGTAAGCTGCTTCTGAATAGATCACATTCTTCAAAGTATCTTTCTTCTCTGTCAGTGTATACTTGTAAGTACCAACTGCTTCAAAGGTCAATGCTTCAAATTTTACCACACCTGCAGCATCATTCTTCGCTGTATAAACATCTCCATTTGCTCCAACAAGTTCAAATGTAAACTCGTCGGCCACTAATGATCTGTTCTCAAGGATCTTTGCGGCAGTAATCACAACTGTTGCCGTTGTAGCGGTATAACTGTTTTCAAATACGGTGTTCTGATTCTCCATATTTACTACAGCTTCCAACTTACCATCCAGATCCTTGTCTGTTACTTCTACCGTGAAACCATGGGTAGTATCATCGTATTTTACACCACCGGATGTACCGATGACTTCCTTGGCCACATAGCGATAACTTCCTACTTTGTCAAAAGTAAGTGTAAACTTCACATCCGTCCCTTCATTCACAGTCTCTGCCACTATCTTACCGCCGGCATCCACAATCTGGAAACGGAATTCATGATCCTGCATCACTCTGCTGGTACCTGCAGCACTCAAGAACTTCTTGCTCATGTTGATATCTATGCTAACCGGTTCCGGTTCATAGACATTCACATAATCGATGTCAAGTGTCGGCGTGGTGCTCATTGTGCCGTTGGCCAGGAACTGATATGCAGCCACATCACCATCCAAGATTTCCAACACACCGGTCACCTCATTGTAACGAACCAGCACGTGGAGCTCCCATACATCGTCACTAAAGGTTACGTTGGGTTTGTCATTGGTTGTGTCACTGTCATTATTGATATCCACTTCGGAGATCCAGAAGCGGTACTGACCGGCTTCTTCAAACTCAAGCAATTTGCCAAAATCAATATGGCCGTTGGCATCACTGGTGCCGGTGCTTACTACATTATTAGACAAGTCTCGAACTTCAAATTTGAATCCTGATAAGTCATATATCACACCGCTCATGCCTGTATTTACAGACTTATCAACATTGACATTCAGTCCGTCTTTATCAAGGCTGGCGTCAATATCTTTAGAAATTGGCAGCGGCTTGTAGCTGTTCAGGAATGTGATACCACTTACCTGTAGCTCACTGTTGTCTGCCTGTACTTCCTTGTATGTTGTATTTGCTACATACAACTGTCCCTTACCGTTATCTTTTACCTCGACAAGTACCTTAATCGGTGCTGTATCATAAGTATACGTTCCGGTAAATGCTTTCGATACATCCGTCTGCTGGTCAGGTGCCGTAACTTCAGTTACAATGAACTCATGATTTCCTACAGTCTTTAGTTCAATCTCGCTAAAGGTAAAGATACCATTTTCATTGTTGGTAACAGTCTCATCTACCCCATTACCCTTAATATTGAACTTAAATTCACCATTCTGCAACTTCTTGTTGTTCAGAACTTTGGTGCCACTCAAGATGATGTCTGTAGGTTCCGCTTTATAACTATTAGTTAAATTTCCTGGAACAGCTTTATCCTGAGTGCAATTTACATCAGAGTAAAAGCCCACTGTTCCAATCTTTAACGATCCCAAACCATCATCTATTACCTGAACTGTCATGTATATCTCAGAAATCCTAGGGGTTACACCATTAGAATTTGTTCCTGACAAAACCACCTCACTGATCTTATACTTAAAAATCTTATCCCCCGTCAAATCCCAATCATCATATTGAATCGAATCAAACACAATTTCTCCGGGTTGACCATCACTATTAGCTTTGTTAGTACCTACTAGAACCAAGGGATTCACTGCGTTAGGATCTGTAATATCCACCAACTCAAAGGTAAACTCACCAGCTTTCAAATCACGACCTGTCAATACCTTATTAATCCCTGCAGGTGTCCAAATTACACTATCTGCGGTATATTCGTTGATAAACACTACATTCTTATCAGGATCATCAATAGGGATTGTACAATCTGCATCCTGATAATATTTCACATCAGCCTGAAGCATACTATTGTTATCTGATATTATCACTTGCACATAATACTTCGCAGCAGAGTATGTAATACCGTTCGTCTCTGTACCAACTGTGACAACAGGAGCAACCTCTTCAATCCGATATTTATATACGCTTACTACCGGAGTCGTTGCCGGATAATCCAAAGTAAAGCTGATGTTTCCATTCACATCATTGGTTGTCATGGCAATCGGATTAGGATTGTTTTCTTCATACAAGTAGAAGCTAAACTGATCATCCGGAGTAAGCTCCCTTCCACCCATTTCTTTCTTCGCACTGATCAGTGCACTGGTACCTTGTGTTACAGCATAGTCGTTAACAAACTCAAGTTTATCAACACCGATCTCCGTACCTGTGTTGTCATCTGTACCTTCAAACATCTTAATACCGGTTATGGTCGGAATCACAACACCTGTACCACCATCTACTATATCCACTGTTATCTCATAACGAACATCACTATATGTCATTCCAGGTGTATTTCCATGCACTTCGGTCATAATATATGTGTATTCCGGATTAGTGGTTACAGTATCTACATCTGCATGAGTAAAATACAATGTATCAAATATAATTTTTCCATCTGCATCGTTGGTTCCGTAATGTATTACACTACTATTTTCTCGCTGCAATTTGAATTGGAATTCTCCATCCTTTAACGTACGATTTGTCTCTGTATTTAGTTTTTTTGTTGCCTGAAGTGTCAATTGACCTTCTGCGTTATACTCATTACGGAAAATGGGCGGCTCATTTCCTGTATCATAAGTCAGTGTAGCCTGCAATGCACCATTTGTATCCCTACCAACTGTTACACTAAAACCATAGCTACTTGTATCATACGTGATACCGTTACTATTTGAAGTTCCAATTTCCTTCATAGTATAACTGTAAGTTTTTCCTACATCAGCGGCGGTATATGTCAATCCTGAAAACTTAACATTTCCCTTAACCTTATCATCATTATCTCCTGCACTTACCGCAGGTGCGTTACCATAAATCACCTCTTGATTCTGCTCATCTGTAATCACAAAGGTAAAGAATGCATCACCTGATGTGACTGTCTTGTTCGCAGTTACTTTGCTTGCACTAGGCGTCACAGTTACAGTATCAGGATGCTGAACATTGGTAAAGCTCAATGTATTACCGGAACCACTACTACTTGTAATAACCGGTGTGCTTACAATAAGCTTACCCTCTCCGCTGTCATAACTCAATTTCACCTTCACAGTGTATATGGTACTATCATACACCATGTTCGGATTGTAACTCGTAGGCTTTACCTCTGATACCGTATAAGTAAATGTCTTCTCGGAAGCTCCACCCAAATCATCAAAATCATAAGAAATGGTGGGGAATGTAAAGCTTGCTTCAGAATCGCCTGCTCCATTACCTACTCTTGCTATT
Organism: Acetatifactor sp.; assembly: GCA_045540075.1. Taxonomy (GTDB): domain Bacteria; phylum Bacillota; class Clostridia; order Lachnospirales; family Lachnospiraceae; genus Acetatifactor. Next base: position 29,439 of record JAZQGM010000012.1, read on the forward strand.
TCTGAAATGCCTTCCATTAATACAAATGTAAATTCATTCAGACCAAGACCATCTGCACCTGCTCCAGTGAGTTTCTTAGTGCCTGACAACACCAGAGAAACCGGATCCGGGGTATATACATTCTCAAAACCAGCAACTCCATTGGCTGTCAATTCATAAGCACCCAATTGGCTATTATAATATGCACCATTAACAGCTGCTTCCAAAAATCCATTTCCTGAATCACCTACTTTAATCGTAATTGTATATTGATTTCCTGAGTAAGTAACATTATCATCACTACCCTTTACCTCACTAACAGTGTATGTATAAGTGCCTGGATTGTCAAATGTCAATGTCGAAAATGCAACTTTTCCGTCCTTATCGTTGCTCACTATTTCCTTTGCCACACCGGAACCGCTAGTAACACCTGTGATATCTCTTAGCACAAAGCTAAACTCTCCACCCACAAGCTCCTTGTTCTCCAGTGTCTTCGTCGTCACCAAAGTAACGCTCGCCGGCAAAGTAGAATATGCATTGGTTATAACCGGCCAAGCATATCCTGAAGTCTGGCCATACTGGCTTATGATATCACTAATTTTAACAGTACCATTGCTACCATCACCGGTAACCTGGGCCGAACCAACCGTCACAGTACCATTTGCAATACTCTGCAGCGTATACCCTGCAGGCATCTTGGTAACATCCTCAGTCACCGTCAGAATTAATCCAGCTGGAAGATCTTCTATGACAATAAACTGACCTGCCTTGATCTCCACATTGGCCACACCGGCAGTAAATTTAATAACTCTAGTACTATTACTATCCGGTGCCACCACTGAACCATTGGAATCATAAACCGAATAAGCATAATCTCCAGTCAATGCATCAATATTAGCGGTGGTAGTACCAAGATCTGTTAAGACCAAAGTAAATTCTTTATCCGCAGCATTGGTTCCCTCAACCTTCTTCGTGAGCACCAGATCCCCATGAGACAACTCATTGGTAGTCTCATTGGTTGTTCTCACCTTAGGATTATTCTCACCAACCTTAATCGTTGCATAGTTCACAATCGTGTCATCTGTAGGACCGGATGTTCCTGCAGCATCGCTTAGGGAAGCCGCCTCAGCCGTCACCACCGCACGGAATGTCACCACACCGCTGTGACCGGGCTGCACATCATCAAATCTCCATGTCAACACACCATTTTTGTATTCTCCATTATGGTCAGCACTCACAAACGCTGTTCCTTCCGGGATTGTATCCGTGATAGTCACTGTCGCTACCGTATCCGTATCATTCACAAACTGAATACTATATACCAAGATAGCACCCAGCTTCACAGTGCCTGAAGCATCACCATCAATATTAACTACTTTTTTACCTTCCGTTTGATTCGTAGTTGTATTACTATCAAAGGAATAACTGTTTTCACCGATATCTACTGTAATGTTGGCAGTATTATTAATCGTGTTCACGGTGCTGGAAAGCGCCGCTTCTGTTACCTGTACCTTGAAGCTAAGCACCACACTGGCACCTGCATCCACTCCTGCAAGCGTCCATGTCAGCTTACCGGTAGTATTATTATAAGAACCATTATTGCTAGCACTGCCGTCCACATATACCGTTCCTGTCGGTATAGTATCTGCTACAGTGATATCGGCTGCTGTGCTTTCATAATTGGTCACTTCGATAGTATAGGTAAGAATATCTCCTACCATTACCGCGCCACCATCAATATTCTCTGCCCCGGGATTTACAGCAAGATCTTCGTTATACACCTTCTTAATCGGTTCCGGCTTCATGCTCAGACGGCCATTATTACCAAGGGTAACAACCGCATAATGCTTTGAATGATCCGCATAGATGCTGTCTTTTTCCGTTTTAATCTTAGGATAAGCGGTAAATTCGTTGGTTCCGGTATTGTTTGTTTGCTTCACGGGAACTTCATAACCAACGATTTCATGTTTACCTGTTCCGGCTGGAATGATCCACTGACCCCCAATATGCTCTGCATGCTTAAGCACCTCAGGAGAGGTCTTAACATACGTAATTTCTGATCCTGCCACACCATTTTCTACAGTAAAAACTCTGTATTCATGATAATAGCCATTTCCAACCGGATTAGCAGAGCCGGTGTAGACAGTTCCCTTATCATCGCTATATACAACAGAATCAGTCAAATAATAGTAACGCTCATTTTCTCTTGAAGGCTCAAAGTAAGTGAACGTATTTACAGAAGTATCTGCCACAACATTATTTTTATAATCTACTGTCTTCCAATCATTTGTGTAGAATGTATAGGTACCATTCTGATCCTTATAGGCATCGCCCACTTTCTGTGCGACGGTATTCGGATTGATATCAGAGCGAAGCGCAACCTCGTAAAGTATACGAGCAGGGAATTTAGCAGAAGTGTCAGTAATAGCGACACTCTGAATACCGGACTCGTAAGTTTTACCCTTAAGTGTAACCTCATATGTAAGCGTAGGGATGAGAGATGCAGGGATCGAACCCTCTACAACAATCTCTCCCACAGATGAACCTTCAACATCGGCAGCAATCGTCTTTCTGACACGGATAGCAGTATACATCATATCAGATGACTTGATACCAAGGTCAGCATTTACTTCTCCAAGGTATCCATAGGACTTATAGATGAACTTCGCACCTTTATCCATAGCAGCCTTCTCTTCTGTCTGAGTATGACCATCATGCCAGAAGCCTACGAATTTACCGTTTATATCACCGTACCAGCCTATATAGTTGCTGAAGTTATTATCATTTACATAAGAAAGCTGCTTATGGTAATACGCGTCACGGATAAGATTCTGTGCTGTAAGTGTATCTGCAATACCAAGACGCTCCTTTACAGCACGGACAAGTTCGTCACCAAGGGGCTTAGGATTAGAGGACTGACCCAGATCACCTCCGCCACTCACAAAATTCGCTGCAAGTTTGGCACCGGTATGGAGCACCTGATTACCATTCTCATCTTCAAAAAGGAAACCCTTAATATTTACCACATCCATGTAATCGCCCAATTCGTCGCGGAAGACTACATATCCACCAAGATCCTCATTGCTTCCCTCGACCATAGTAGGATAATAAAAAGACTGAATTACAATGGCGTCCACAATCTGCTGAAATGCATTGAGAAGAGCCTGTTCCAGAGTCGTTCCGGACGTGGCAACAGCTTCAAAATATTGTGTTACATAGTTTTTGTAATTACTTGTTACATAATCATTTTTAACAACAGCCTGCGAGTAGTTGTTATTAAGATACATAGTACTGCCCACTTCTGTAGCAGCATCATTATCAAGTGCCAGATAACGCTGCCAGTAAGTATTTAAACTATCACTGTTTTTATCAGAGCTGAGAACTGCCTCTGCAATAGTCTTCTGGTTATCCTGAAGACTATTCAGTCCAAGACCAAGTGTATAAAAGAGCATATCCTTCTCATACGCAGCATCAACACGGGCTTTTGTATAAGCAGCTGTAAGCTGTGTCAAAAAACCGATACGATCATTGGTGGATGTACCATCACCCAGATCAGTCCTGTGATTATTGTTGTTCGTATCATTGAAGTCATAGTCAAGGTTAGCCGCAGTAGGTGCGCCATCAGACATCAGAACCATGATAGGAGTATATGCCATACCTGCCTGAATGCCTTCCTCTACCTTCTTAGGCGTATCAGTAGCAAGGAACTCCTCCATTGCACGATAGAGACCACCTTGAACATAGGTACCACCCGCCACATTCTTGCTACCGCTTGTACTAGGTCTTACAGCAGAATTTACACTGACATTGCTATTAGAGGCCGTCAGATACTCAGGGTAATCATCATTCGTATTATATGTACCGTTATTATTCTTCGCTGTAGTAGTATATCTATCCAGCGGGAGAAGCAAGGTAGAGTGACCAAGATTAGAATTGCCTTCTTGCGTATTACCGGAATAGAGAACCACTCCAACAAGGTTATTATTGTTGAGGTTTAAAAGCGTATCAATGGCTTTGTTCGCAGCCTCAACCATCTCATCCCACGACCGGTTACCATTCTGTCCATTACCCATTGATCCACTGACATCAAGAACAAGCATGGTAGACGTAGGAATATACTCATAACCTTTAATAGTCTTGTTAGAAGCCATAACAGACATAGATACAAGGAAATTATCTCCTGTATCTACAACCGGTATGGTAACATTGTCAATTTTTATGGTATCAGCGGGCACAAATACAGACTTATCCGTCCATACAGCACCTGCATTCTGTGTATTGATATTAGCGCTCCATGTAGAGCTGTTATATACTCCACTACTAAAATATCCTTTCCAATAATCAATAGACTCATGATCCGCCACGCGCTCATAGCTTATGCCCGTAGCAGCAGATGCCGTCATATTAAACAGCCCTTCCGGAATCAATGACCCTATTAAGGCACTTGCCAAAACAAATGCAAAAAATCTTTTAACTATTTTATTTCGCATATAAAAACCTCCTTCTTATTTTTCTAACCATAAAGCACCGCCCGCCGCCTGCAAGCATCCGATGGCACGTTGGAATTTATCCATGCTCATCGGTTTACCGGAAAAGTAAGTGCATTGTAACCTATGTGACTGATTTCCAAAGTTCCAATCATCCGAAAACCAGAAGACCGGCACCTCAGGCCTGGCCTGTCTGGAGCGATACACCCCCTCCATGCCGCCTGCTCCGTCTGCCAGAACCACGGTCAGATGTGGGGCATAGTCTACCACTTCCTTGTAGAATTCATCATAATCATCAATGGCACGATGACATTTCTTCCTTTCTGAAAGTTCAGGAAGCTGGTTTATATATTCCATCGCTTTTTGACATTCATCATGCTCTCCAAATAATAATATCCGCATCATTGTCCGGCATTCCTTTCGTCAGTTTTACAGGATAATTATATTACAAAATACCTATAAAGACGAAAAAATGACGCAAAACAACATTTTTTTGACGTAAAAAAGGAATCGGGCCTGACTGCCCGCTTACTTACAACCATGCAGGTAGTCTCAACCCGACTCCATAAAAACAAATAACACCTGAAAAACCTTCTCATTATATCTGTAATCCACCGCTGCACCATACTTTCCACAGATGCTTCTCATAGATTCCAGTCCCACACCCGGTCGATTATCCCGTTTCCTGGAAAAGATCTTATCATCCTTATGGGAAACGAACCCATCAAAGGAATTGGATATCATCAGACGCACCGCTCCTTCATCCGTATCCATGACCACATTAATATACCGATTCTCCTGCACGGTCAGACACCCGGTCACTGCGTTATCCAGAGCATTGCCAAGCAACACACAAAAATCCATATCCTCCAATCCCGGATTCCTGCACACTGCCGGGTAATGAAAAGTGATACCATGCTTTTTGGCAAGCAGCGCGTAATGATATATAACACCATCCACTGCCGGGTCACCGGTATAAGGAATCACAATTTCTTCCTTGCCCCGTTCCAACAGCCGGTCACAATAGAGCGCCAAGCCCTCTTTGTCATCCTTCTTCATATACTCTCTGATCGCCATCATATGGTGCTTGAAATCATGCCTACTTTTACGGGCTCTCTCCACCTGATCCGCCAACTGGGTATAATATCCTTCCTGCATGTTCAGCCGCCGCTCCATCCGAAGCTGGGTCTGCATCACAGACACATCCCTGGCCACTCCATGACAGACAAAGACCGCCGTCACAAGCATCACATAATGACTGAGTACCTGAAAGGCCGTCTGCGCATACATATCACTTGGCACTGCCACATAACAGGTAAGAAACATTCCAAAAGGTATGAACCACACCATCTTCCAGTAACCGGCGCTGTCCATGTCCAGAAATGCCGAAACCGATCGCTTCAGCATCCTCAGCCAAACCGGAAAGGTGACTACAGACAACAGAAAGAACACCACCATCCCCACGAAATAATCGTCCACACTTTTAAGACCTATGGTTCGCTGCATCCCATACACCATAGTGTTCATGACACACTGTCCCACCAATAATGAAAAGCCGCAGGCAAACAACAACTCCTGCCAGCGGTCACGCAACACCAGAATATTCACCCCGGTAGACACTACACCGAATAGAAGCATCACCAGCTTACCGTATACGATTCCCATTTCAGCATACGTACCTATGAAGTAAAAAAACACTCCATTCACCAACAGCAAACCACCCTGCACCCCACACAAAACACGCTTCTGACGAGTACTATACAGCCTCGCAAAAGGCAGATACCGAAGCATCAGACCCGGCAGATACATCAAGATGCTAAGCAGTGCTAAGATTGCCCACTTCATTGCGCCACCTCCTACTTGTCCGACAACACCTTCCACTGATAATCCATATAAGCCCTTTTCACAGAAGCTCTGGAATCCTTGGGAAGGGGGATCACCGTCCCATCAGACAGTGTCAGCTTGTCCGACGGAATCCCCTTAATGGCTCTGAATGCAACCATTGCGTACCGCACCGGCCTGAAAAATTCAGCAGCCGGCAACTTCTCAAGAAGCCGCGCAAAAGTAGACCGGGTCACATAATCCCGCTCCAAAGTATGTATGATACAGTTATGATTATCGGACTCCAGCCAGATAATATCATTCACATAAATGGACTCGTCCACACGATCCACCCGCACCGTAATTGTCTTAAGTGTAGTATAGATATGAAAAAAATCATCCAACACATTAAAAAGACGCTTCTCCTCCACAGGTTTTACCAAATACCGCATAGCACGCACATCATAAGACTGTACACCAAAGTCTTCCGAGGCACTGCAAAAGACGATTTTCGTCCGCTCATTCTTCTGAAACAGAGCCCTGGCCGTATCCATGCCATTGATCCCACCCATGTATATATCGAAAAAGACCAAATGAAAACAATCTGTGTCTGATGCCAGAAATTCTTCGCCGCAAGAAAACTCTGTGATCTCGGCCATAAGATCATGCTTGTCAAGATACTCTGAGATCAACCTGATCAGTATCCCGCGAGCACTTTCCTCATCATCACATACCGCAATCTGTACTGCAAAATGTGTACCGGGCATACGAACACCCCTTTCTATAAAACAGTCTTACCTATTTTTTGTCAAATGATATCTTGCAGTTTTAAGCATAGCACAAATCAATTCAAAAGTCCATTAAATTGTTCGGTATTTTAACCAAAGTAATACAAATCCTTAATGCACTCATACTATCATGACATCAAGAATTCCAATAACAACTCCTCCAGCTCCTTCTGCTGCTCTTTCGTAAAGCCGGTTTTCTCCACACTCCGGCTTTGCCTGCCACAAACGCCAGCCAACCCAATTTTCTCCC
>JAZQGM010000013.1:0-4336 GCA_045540075.1 Acetatifactor sp.
GTTTAGTAAGGATTTTGATTCGCACCTTAATTCTACCACAAAGACGGCTAGGATTCCTTATATTTAGGGCATTTTCTGAAAGTTGTTCATAAGGAACAAGATGCTTTTCGCATCATGTGGATAAAACTGCGGAAACTCAAGCTCAATTTACTCTTTACAAATCCCATCAAATATTGTACAATAACAATATCAATCAAATAAAGTTCACATAGCTTATCAGTAACTTCGTTCCACTAGATTCGAAGTTTTAAAAGGGAATGCGGTGTAAATCCGCAACAGCCCCCGCTACTGTAAGACGGACGGATGCTCAAAATACCACTGGAAAGATTTCCGGGAAGGTGAGTAGTCCGGTTGATGTCAAGTCAGGAGACCTGCTGGTCTGCTTTGCAATCACTTTCGGTGGGAGAGTAAAAAGCAAACTAACATTACAGCGTGTTGTTTTTGTAATGTTTTTTGTGTTTTTTGCCGGCAGTGGATTATATCCCTGCTTTTTTTGCGTGCAAAAACTTTTTATGTTTCCTGTGCCGGAGTGAGTGAACAAATGGAGGAGCACATGGAGAAATATTACACTGCAGAAATCGCAAAATCGGATCGTATCTCAAGACTGGTAGAAAATCTGTTTGCTACGAAACCGCAGATAGAATCAACCAGAGCAGTTCTTTTGACAGAGAGTTTTCAGGCGACTGAAGGGCAGCCTACGGTCATCAGAAGGGCAAAAGCTTTCGCACATATTCTGGATCATATCCCAATCGTAATCAGAGAGGAAGAGCTGGTGGTGGGCAGCAATACCGTTATGCCCAGAAGCAGTCAGACGTTTCCGGAGTTCTCTTTTGCATGGCTGGAAGAGGAGTTTGAAACGGTTGCTGACAGGTCGGCTGATCCTTTTTACATATCTGAGGAGGCAAAAGACGAGCTTAGAAAGGTACATGCTTACTGGAAAGGCAAGACTACAAGTGAACTTGCAACTTCTTATATGACTCCTGAGACATTAAAGGCCATGGAGCATAATATTTTCACCCCCGGTAACTATTTTTATAATGGTGTAGGACATATTACTGTGCAGTATGAGAAGGTGTTGGCCATCGGGTATGAAGGAATCATTAAAGAAGCTAAGGCATATCTGGATCAGTGCGATGTTGGGGATGCAGACTATGCTACACGTTCCAGCTTCTTGAATGCAGTGATCATAAGCTGTGAGGCTGTGATTCGTTATGCAGGACGTTATGCTGTACTGGCAAGGGAACTTGCCGGGAAGGAAAAGAATGCTGTCAGAAGGACAGAGCTCCTTCAGATCGCCACAAACTGTGACAATGTCCCACAAAAAGGTGCCGCTTCTTTCTGGGAGGCTTGCCAAAGCTTTTGGTTCGTGCAGCATCTGATCCAGATGGAGTCCAATGGGCATTCCATTTCTCCGGGACGGTTTGACCAGTATATGTATCCTTATTATAAAGCAGATTTGGATAAGGGAGTGATCAGCAGAGAACAGGCTCAGGAATTAATCGATTGTGTATTTGTAAAACTAAATGATCTGAGTAAGTGTCGTGATCTGGCCAGTGCGGAAGGATTTGCAGGTTACAGCATGTTCCAGAATATGATCGTAGGCGGACAGGATAAGGATGGACAGGATGTTACTAATGACTTATCTTTTATGTGTATCAGTGCTTCCGCGCATACTTTTTTGCCTCAGCCCTCACTGTCCATTCGTGTGTGGAATGGCACACCCCATGCACTGATGTTTAAGGCAGCAAAGCTGACCCGTACCGGAATCGGCTTGCCGGCTTATTATAATGATGAAGTGATCATTCCTGCTTTAATGAGCAGAGGATTGACGCTGGAGGATGCAAGACAATATAATATTATCGGATGTGTGGAACCTCAAAAATCCGGAAAGACGGAAGGATGGCACGATGCAGCGTTTTTTAACATGTGCAGGCCACTGGAAGTAGTATTTGACGGTGGTTTTGACAGAGGAGAGCTGATTGGTGTGCCTACAAAACCAGTGGAGGAGATGTCTGACTTTGAGGAATTCTATGATGCTTATAAAGCCCAGATGGAATATTTTATCGGACTGATGGTCAATGCAGACAATGCTATTGATGTGGCACATGCTGCTTTGTGTCCGTTACCTTTTGAATCCTGCATGGTAGATGACTGTATGAAGCGAGGAAAGACTCTGCAGGAAGGCGGGGCAGTGTATAACTTTACCGGTCCTCAAGGATTTGGGATTGCCAATATGGCAGACTCTCTTTATGCCATTAAGACCTTAGTGTTTGATGAAAAGAAAGTGACCATGGCAGAGCTTAAGAAAACGCTTATGCTGAATTACGGAAGAGGATTGGATCAGGTCAGTGTAGTGGACCTGGCCATGCGGATCGTAGGAAATCTGACGAAACAGGGTATCACTGTGGGTGACAAAGAAGTGGAGCAGATTCTTGCGCAAGTACATAATACGGAGATTTCCGAAGCAGATAAGAAACGGTATGATGAGATTCTTGAGATGATTGATCAAGTGCCCAAATTCGGTAATGATGATGCAGTGGTGGATGCCTTTGCCAGGGATGTGGCATATACCTATACAAGACCTCTCTTGAAGTATAAGAATCCAAGAGGTGGTATGTTCCATGCAGGACTGTATCCCGTATCTGCTAATGTACCGCTTGGTGCACAGACCGGAGCTACACCGGATGGGCGTCTAGCTCATACGCCGGTTGCGGATGGTGTGTCTCCTTCCGCAGGTAAGGATATCAGTGGACCTACAGCGGCTGCCAATTCTGTATCCAGGCTGGATCATGGGATTGCATCCAACGGTACGTTATTTAATCAGAAGTTCCATCCTACTGCACTTAGTGGTGAGAAAGGCCTAGACAACTTTGTGTCCCTGGTCAGGTCCTTCTTTGATCAGAAAGGAAGCCATGTGCAATTTAATGTGGTAGACCGGGACACACTTTTGGATGCCCAGAAACACCCTGAGAAATACAGGCACCTTGTAGTCCGCGTAGCAGGTTACAGTGCATTGTTTACTACGCTGTCAAAGTCACTGCAGGATGATATCATTCGCAGGACCGAGCAGGGATTCTAAATGAATAGGAGCTTACAGATGGATTATCTACAGACAAAAGGACGTATATTTGATATACAACGCTACTCGATCCATGATGGTCAGGGAATCCGCACGATCTGTTTTTTAAAAGGTTGTGTACTACGGTGTAGGTGGTGCTGTAATCCGGAATCCCAGGAATATGCGATCCAGACTATGATGGTGCAGGGAAAATTAAGAATCATCGGGCGAGACGTGACAGTTGCAGAGGTCATGCAGGAAGTAGAAAAGGACAGACCTTATTTTCGCAGAAGTGGCGGTGGACTGACACTTTCCGGTGGTGAAAGCCTTTGCCAGCCTCAATTTGCAAGAGATCTGTTACGTGCAGCCAAAGAAGCCGGTATCCATACTGCCATGGAAAGTATGGCCTGCGCAAACTATCAGGTGATTGAAGAAATATTGCCATATTTGGATCATTACCTGATGGATATCAAGCATATAAATCCTGTAAAGCATAAGGAATTTACCGGCAGAAGCAATGAACTGATGCTGGTAAATGCCAGAAAAGTGGCAGCTTCAGGTATGACAGAGCTGTCCATTCGTGTGCCGGTCATTCCTACCTTTAACGATACCACTGAGGAAATCCGGGAAATTGCCTGGTTTGCCGATAAGCTGCCGGGTGTAAAGCGAATTTATTTGTTGCCTTATCACAGGCTGGGGCAGGATAAATATGAAGGATTGGGCAGGACGTATCCTATGAAGGATATCCTGCCGCCTACAGCAGAGCATATGGAAATGCTAAAGAGAGTGGTGGTGGAGAACAGTCATTTACAGTGCCAGATAGGCGGATGAAAAAGAGGAAGAAATGCGATGAAAAGTATTGGTAGAGCGCTGATCTTCAATGAAAGGGCAAGTGCAGGTGGAACAGATATCGTGGCAATGATCTTGAAAAAGTATACGAATCTGGATAGCTGTAAGGCTCTTCTTTGTTCCGATATTCTACTTGCAGCAGCCAGTCTGTAGGTGTTTGATATTGAGTACAGTGTCTGCGCCGGTGTTTTTTCCGGGGCTGATCATAAGATGATCATTACAGCCCTGAACAGAGGACAGGCAGTGATGCTGAAGCATTATATCAAGGAGATCGCCCCTCATGCGTTTACTATGATTACAAATTACAGTGATATTTTGGGTAAAGGGTTTCGGACCACTACTTGACAAAAGATACTACGCAAGAGTATAAGTCGGAGGCCAAGCGGTCTTAGGAAGACAAGTCCAAACAGCAACTCCTTGGCTCACAGA
>JAZQGM010000014.1:0-5289 GCA_045540075.1 Acetatifactor sp.
CCCGGAGCTGAAGCCACTTCCCAAGCGTAAGGGAAGGAAGAAGGCAGAAGAGGATGCAGCTCCTGCACCTGTGGAAGAACCTGCAGAGGATCCGGAAGAAGCACTTAACAAGCCTGTGAGAAGGAGAGGAAGGAGAAGGGCATGATCTTAAGGAAAGACGGTGTAAATCTGATGGAGACTGCAGACAAGGTCCCCGGTAAGGCCCAGGAAGTCCATGAGATACCGGAGTTATTTGAAGGGCAGCTGATCACTGGGCCTAAGATCATCATCACTCTCAGCGGAGAGATGGCAAATCGGGTGAGTAATATTGAAGTCTATTTTAAGGAGGATAATGATGAAATTCGATAAGTTTATCAAGAAGGCAGTGCCGTATGTCTCCACTGTCATGTACGCAGGAGAAGCATGGTGTAAGTATGACAAGGTATATGCCCGGATCCCGGAGCACCTTGGACATATCGGCCTTGTGGACAAGTCGGATAAGATCCTGGCTCTTGCCATTGATGGTGAATATGGACCACAGGCAGAACTTGTGAAGGCATTTCTGGATACTCCGGACGGTAAGTCCAAAGACATCATCAGAGTCTTCTCAGATGGTCAGTTTCATTTCGATGTCAAAAATGAGCTGTTTGGCCTGATCGAGAGATATGATCAGCTCTTTATCTCCGAAGTCAATTCAGATGACGGTTATTCAGGCCTTGCTCTTCTGGTAGGCAAGCCTGTCCCGAATCCGGATGATTTTGAACCGGACTTTATCATCACAGATATCACGAAGAATGAAGAGGAGGAAGAGTAAGATGGCAGACTTCAGTAAATTCGATAAGCAGATCGATCTCGCACAGCTGAGGAAGGAAGCTGAAGAGATCAAGAAGAACGGTGGCACAGGCGAGTATCCGGAGATCGAGCCGGGAATCTATAGAGGCAAGTTTGAGAAACTGGAGGTCGGAACCACCAAAGACGGAAGACCGATGCTCCGGGCCATGTTCCGGATCCTTGAAGGAGCACATAAAAAAAGCTGCCTGTTCATGAACAGAGTGCTGTTTGGCACTAAGAATGATGCCAACATGATTGCCAGCGCAGAGGGATGGCTTGAGAGCCTGGAGCCTTCTGAGGATGTGGGTGATGTCATCTTCAAGGGATACAGTGAGTTTGCTGACCTTGTAATGGACATCGCTGAGGACATCTCAGAGCTTGAGTACGATGTCGAGTATGATCCGGATGCTTTCAACAGCATCACCATCAGTGAGGTGTATGAGTGATGAAGCTGAAGAACGATAAGGAGAGACTGGCCTTCCTGGATGCACGTACCAAAGCTACAGGATGGTACTTGTGGAAGTATGACGATGATCTGCAGCGTGAGTGGTGGAGATTCGATCTTCCGGATGCTGCCATCATCGTGGAGGAGCAGGAGATCACATATCAGTATCCTGAGCCTCACAAAGATAAATCTATTCTGCACTGGTACATCATTACTGACTGGAATGGCCTTTTTGCTGATCAGGTGGCAAGCAGGACACAGGCACTGCAGAAGATTAAGAAATGTGACCTGTTTAAGTGATTAAACCGGAGGATGAGATGCTGACCTTCTATGACTTTGAAGTATTCAAATACAACTGGATGGTGGTGCTGATCGATCCGGAGCATCTCGATAAACCCATTGAGGTCGTAGATGATCCGAAGAAGCTGGAGTCCTATTATGAGTCCCATATGACTGACATCTGGGTAGGATTCAATTCCCGGCATTACGATCAGTACATTCTCAAGGGTATCCTCACAGACTGCAACCCCTGGGATATCAATGAGCACATCATCACTAAGCATCAGCCTGGATGGTCATTCAGCTCACTCCTCCGGAAAATCTTCCTGATCAATTACGATGTGATGCCACTGAACAGCAGCCTCAAGCAGCTGGAAGGTATGCAGGGACATAACATCTATGAGTCAGGAGTGGACTTCAGGATCGACAGGCCACTCACTCAGGAGGAGATCCGGGAGACTCTGCAGTACTGCACAAACGATGTCCTGGAGACAATGAATGTATTTGCTGCCAATATCTCTGATTTTAATGCCCTTCTGTGGCTTGTCAAAGCGTTTCATTTTCCGCTCAGTTACATGAGCAAGACCAAGGCTCAGATCAGTGCCGAGATCCTGGAATGTGAACCTGTCAACAGATCTGATGAGTGGGACATATACCCACTGTCCTGTATCAGTCTCAAAGATACACCAAGAAAACTAATTACTAAGCGCAAAAGTAAGAAGGATAAGCAGGTTTCAGATAAAGATAAAAAAATCGAGACTGTAACAGGCAGACCAGATCAGTGGTTTATGACAGAGCGGTTTCAGGATTATCGGTACTACTTTGAGACAACTGTCTCCGGGGTCCCTCACCAATTCGGATGGGGAGGGATCCATGGAGCCAGGAAGCAGTATCACTACAGATGTGATGCGGATCACCTGATGCTCCATGTGGATGTGGCCTCCTATTATCCGAGGCTCATGATCTTCCACAATCTTCTCACTCGGAATGCCCGAAGGCCTGAGCGCTTCCCGGAGATCTACCATCAGAGGCTGAAGCTGAAGCATGAGGGCAAGAAGAAGGAGCAGGCTCCGCTGAAGATCGTCATCAATGGAACATTTGGGATCTGCAAGGATCCTCATAACAAGGCCTATGATCCCAGGAACGCAAATCTGATCTGTGTGAATGGACAGCTGATGCTCCTGGATCTGATCGAGCATCTGGAAGCTGTTCCCAGCTTTGAACTGATCCAGAGCAATACAGATGGCCTGATCATCAAGATACACATTGATGATTTCAACATGGTCGATGATGTCTGCTGGGAGTGGGAATCACGCTGCAACATGGAACTTGAATTCGACTACATCAAGGAGATTTGGCAGAAGGATGTCAATGGATATATGTTCACCCAGTATGACGGAAAAGTCGAGCGGAAGGGCGCTTATGTAAAAGAGCTGAACCCGATGGACAACGATCTCCCAATCATCAATAAGGCCCTTGTGGATTATATGCTGCAGGGAGTCCCTGTGGAGCAGACCATAGGCAGCTGTGAGGAGCTGATCCAGTTCCAGAAGATCTGCAAACTGTCCGCTAAGTACGATTATGTGACGCACAACGGACAGAAGTATACCAATAAATGTTACCGGGTCTTTGCCAGTGCCAGGGAGAAGGATGGGCCTGTGAAGAAGGTAAAGGAGTCATCGGGCCGGGAAGACAAATTTGGGAACACTTCCCTTCATAGCTTCCTGGATGGATCCGACATCACCGGAGCAGCTGTCCCGGCATATCTGGACAGGCAATGGTACATAGACTTGGCACATAAGAGGCTGACTCAGTATGGAGTATAAGAATCAGACAGAGTGCCCCGGATGGTGTGACACCACAGTGTGTAATAACACGGAGTGTCCCAGGTGGCAGGAGATGGAAGACCGTGAGATCCTTCGTGAACTGTATGAGAAGGCACTCGGTGAAGAGTTGAATTACTAGGAGTATAAAGAAATGAAAAGATTATTAATGATACTTGCACCTGCACTGATCATAGTGCTGATCATAGTGCTGATCAGCATATGTGCATGGCAGGCTGATCCTGCTTATGCATATGCCCAGGAGGATGAGATCGACAGTAATGATCTCTACATCCTCAGTCATATCATCAATGCAGAGGCCGGGGATGATAACTGCAGCCATGAACTCCGGATCGCAGTCGGATCTGTAGTCCTCAACCGGGTAGCAGATCCTGACTTCCCGAATACTATCCACGATGTGGTATTTCAGGAAGGGCAGTATGCACCTACATGGGACGGATCTTATGAGAAGATTCCCTCAGAGGACAGTATAGAAACCGCTAAATATCTTCTGGAGAACGGATCCCAGATCCCGGCAAACTGTGTGTATCAGGCCAACTTTGAACAGGGATCCGGAACATGGAAACCTTTTGAGACCATCTATGGAATTACATATATCTGCTACAAGTGAGAGGAGGGATGATTATGGCTCTTGCAGTATTTCTTATTATGGCGGTAGTAGCACTGATGGACCTTCTCCTGATCATGGGTGCTGCCAAGCTTGAAGCGGATGATGTCCCTTGTAACAGCTGCATCTATAACGATGGAAGAGAGTGGGATGATGAGCCATGTGCTTACTGCACTGATGAAAATCCCAAATATGAGAGGAGAAGGATGGACAGTGATCATTACGATACAGGAAGCAATTAATGTAATACGTTGCGAGATGTGTATCAGTCCCGAAGGGATGACGGATGATTTTTATGAAGCGCTGAATATAGTAATCGATGCACTGGAAGCGCAGGAGAAGGTGCAAGTCTCCAACAACTCGCCAGAACTCGATAGCGATTCTGTCGAGTTGATAAGCAGACAGATGGCTATTCAGCAATGCAACACCTGCAAGCATGAGAAAGACCAGTGGTTTAACCGCTGTGCTGATTGTTTTGACTATGAGCTCTGGGAGGAGAAAGAGAAGGAGGACAGTGATAAATAATGGGTGGTTTATATAATGTGATTTTCGGATATAACCCTGCATGTATAGTCATTCTTCCAATGCTTGGGAGAAAAGAAGATGAATATCCCAGATTCAGGGATTGCTTTGTGGAAGATGGAAAGATCGCAATCTATACCAGAGTCGGAGGGAACAACCGGAATTGTGGGTACGGAGAGGAGGAGCTGTACAAGGATCCGAATTACTTGTCTACGTATGACGATGACTTTGATCCCACCTATGCAACATACCTGTTCAATGTGCCAGAGAAGTGGAAATCAGATTTCGATTTGATGATGGCTGATAAATTTTCTGAGGTATCAGATGAGTACTATCAGCAGGTTTGTGAGTTTTATCCGAAGCTGGCAGCGAACGGAGACATTGATTCATGGCTCAGACCTGACAAGGTACAGCAGACTACAGGAGGTACTAAATGACGAACGATGAAGCAATTAAAGTGATTGAAGTGGTCAGAAGCGTGATTCTTAAAGACCCATCGTGGCTGAAGTCATTCACAGATAAAGTAAATGAAGCTGTGGACATGGCAAATAACGCATTGAAGAAGCAGATTCCGGTGAAACCGGTTAAGTCCAAGGATCCCAGATACGGCATGGGATACGTGTACCATGATTGGATTTGCCCAACTTGTGGGAGATTCTTAGCGCATGAACCGGAGAAGTCTGGAAACCACCATTGCAAGTGCGGTCAGGCGATTGATTGGGAGGTATAGATGGAACTGAAAGAATTGACAGACCGAACCTTTGAATTGTTCGGAGTTGATA
>JAZQGM010000015.1:0-3621 GCA_045540075.1 Acetatifactor sp.
TCCGCTCAAGCTTGCCACTTCGGAGGCCACTGTGATGCTATAGTCCGTTCCCTCTTTTGCCAGCAGGCCATTGATGTGGATCCGGATGATGTCTGTATCGGCATAGGTATATCCGGTCATATCCAGAGTGACCGTTGTAGCGGATCCGTCCAATGTGACAGACTTGTGATACTCCTGGATGTAGGTGTTCACCTGCAGCCTTCCGGTGAGAGCTTCAAAAAATTCTTCAAAGGCTGCCTGCCACTGCAGGAACAGTGTGGAGGTATCCAGCTGCTGGATCAGTCCGGTCACCCACAGGCAGAGATCAGATCCTCTCTTGTCCACAATGTTAGTCTGTAAGATGCTCACAGCGTTTGCCGGGACATACACCATGGCAAGACACAGCTCCTTGATCAGGTCCGTGCTTGTGATCTCCGGATACTCAGGAGATGCAGCAGGCTCCCCATCTTTAGTAACCAGACTCATGGTCCTGTTTGCCAGATCGAGCCTCACCACTACCGCTGTGTATCTGGCCTGTGTGGGTGATGCAGGAGAGATGTCCAGGATCTCCACACCGTCAAGATTGATCCACTTGCAGTCTATGATGGCTCTTCCGGTTCCAACATTAACGGTCATGCCATCCCCTGCAGTGACCACCATGGCACTTCCGAGACCTTCATATACACCGTCCGAGATCAATCCTTTGAAGTAGTTGCTCATCTGATCCGCTGTGTATCTCCGATCACCATCCACAGAGTTAAAAAAACCATATGTTACCATTCTTTACACCTCCTGATCTCCGAATGTCGGGACAAGCTTTGAACCGTTTGCATCTTCCGAGTAGATCATCTCAGTGATCTGCAGCTTCCCGGAAGCATATCCAATATCTACCTGGACCTTATCTCCCAGGAAATAATCCTTACCGTACTCATACACACTGTTCTGGATGATCTCTCCGGATATCTCCTGATACAGTGATGTATCTGTCAGCTGTTCCAGTCCGTAAGTCTGCAGCATGGATATATACGTTTCCATGGTTATGATCTCTCCATTACTGGATACAGATCCACCATCTATATATGTCTCATATCGATCAAGTCCGGTTCCGGATCCCACGCTGGTAGTGATCTGATCCGTCCCCTCGCCTTCTCCTCCGATCAGTCCCACATTGAAGTACTCGGATCCTCTGTCCTCATAAGTAGCGCTTGCCAGATTGTCAAACTCAGGACTGAAGATCACCGGAGGGACCTGAGTCTGTCCATAGCCTCTGTCCGTGCTCCGGATCAGCTGGAAGACATACTTATGATTCTTGATGTAAATGTCCCATCCGTATCCGTACAGCTGGCAGGTGGATTCAAGCCAGTCCGCAATGTTTTCCCCGAAAAACTGTCCGTCAAAGATATCTGTAAATCCCTGAGCATCCTCCAGGATGAAGTCCGGGATCACCCTGTCCTGATTTGACGGTGAAATGATGTTATCTGTAAGGACGGTCCGGATTGCAGTCTCCACAGATTCCTCAATGAAATTGATCTGATCCCAAATCACTCTCTGTGCAGTGATCTTCTTGAGACCACCTCCGGAGACCTGCAGGAGCCATCCCTTATCGGCATCAAATAAGATGCTCCTGTCCTCGATCCTCATCACGTTGTGATATTCACCCGGACTCATGTCCATGTCTCTTACCAGATATTTCCCCTTGGTCAGAAGACCTGCAGAAGGATTTGACAATGGGACCACAAGCTGAAAATCATTCTTGCCGTAAAACTGCATATTCCAGATCACAGACTCAAAGGACTCCACGATCCCTGTGATCTCATCTGTGCCGTTCAAGATGTAGATATTCATGAGATCACACTCCTTCGTACTGATCAGTGGAAGTAATATCGATGTACAGATTCTCAGCACCGACATCCGCATACATCACCATCACATTCTCACCCGGAAGCAGCTGCAGCCATACGGATCCTTCAGCGAAATATCCGATCATGGAAGTCTTCACACCCTCTCTATACCTGATTGCCGACTTGGATCCCTTCATCGTGCTGATCTCAATCACATCCCCGGTGATCATGGTATCCAGGATCTTCAGGAATTCGCCTGTACGCACGTTGTAAATCTGTGGGTTTACCACAGTGCCACTTGCATAGATCCGGATCTTCATTCCAATCGGTACATCCGAGCCATTGGAAATGATCTGCTCTCTTCCAAGCTCGATCCGGGACATCTCCACAGGATCCGTCTCCTCGATATCGAATGGGAATTCGAAGAGAGCTAAAACATTGCTCATCTCCTGCATCGTTGTCTTGTCATCGTTAAAATACGGATCCGGACAGCGGACAGTGATCTGAGCGGTTTCCTTCTTGTCGAAGTAAGCAATCTGGACAGACTGGGTATACCCGATGATCCACACATTCCTGGATCCGTTTTTGTAGCGGATCTTTATCGGATACTTGATCTTGAAGTACTTATACAGATTGATCCGGTTCATCTCTGCCGGGTAATTGATTGCCAGCGTGATGGTGATCACCCTCTCATCCATATAGGCTGAGTTGAAGACCGATCCGTCCCGGCCTGCGTTCCGGACGGTATTGATGATGCCATCCGGAGGATCAAGTCCGAGGATGCTCTTTACCGCATAAGCATCATTGTGAGTCAGCTCAAGGCTCTGTCCATACTGATTTTCCACTGTGAATGTGTACATACCCTCTCACCTCCTCACGCAAATGCTTTTACAAGTGCTATCTGCCTTCTCCGGGCCTGATAGGTCTCCAGAGCGCTCAGGCTCTTCGGAGAATTGTTATTCTGAACGAGATTGTAATTATTCACGACTCCACCTGCTCCGGGGCCATATGCGCTCTGTGGAGCAGCTGCCCGGAAGGATGCGATCTGTCCGGAGATGCCCTCCAGAGGACTGCTCACCGCAGAGGCCAGTTCACTGGCTGCTGCCTTCGCCCTCCGCATAAGGCTTGTCACACCGTCCACAAATCCTTCTCCGGTATATTCACCGAGACTGAAGGTCACTCTGGACGGACTATGGATCTGAAGCTGATCCTTAAACTGATCGATCATACCGGACACGAAGGTCCGGATCTCGGAAGTCATATAGTCGGTATTGAGACTAAAACCATCCACAAACCCTCTCATTGCCTGCATTCCGAGATCTTCCAGCTGAACAGGGAGATCATCGAAGGCCGTGAGGATCTCCTTCTGGTAGTCCTCCGCAGTCTTCCGGATGTCTTCACCGTAGATATCGGCAGCCTGTGTAGCTGCTTCCAGCTTCTCAGTATATGCATCGTTATAGGCCTGCAGTTCTTCCGTAGACATTCCCAGAAGATAATCCGTGAAGGCAGCACCTTCCTTCATGTCATACTGTGTGATCTGATCAAAGAGCTCAGAAGATACCTTATTTTTGATCTCTCTCAGCTTCTCGGTGTATTCCCGGATCTGGCGTGTCTGCTCAGCCACATCCCCTATGATCATGACTCCGGAGGAGCCTACCTCAAACAGATCGGCAGCTTCTCTGAGTTTCGCCACCAGATTGTCCTGCTTATCGATCAGAGCGCTGTAGCGCTCATCGTAGGTATCAGTGATCGATGTGATAGCGGACTCCACAAGATCCTCTGCACTCTTCCTGTAATTGGA
>JAZQGM010000016.1:0-5564 GCA_045540075.1 Acetatifactor sp.
TGGGTCAAAGCCCCCGGATGGGGCTTATTAAAGTGCCTCTACTCATTGAACTGACGCTATCAGACGCTCAAAAAATCGGCAGAAAAGTACTTTGGGTAAACATATCCATTTTTATATTACAGTTTGCGGAAACTCAAGTAATTCTTCCAGTCCTCTCAGCCTTGGCAGAATTGTAATATAAGATTCTATTTTTTAATATAAAAAGGCAAACAAAGTAGCCACCACAGCTTCTTTGCCTGCCTAATTATCATACTATTTATTTTCTGAGATCACTGTACATTATAATCTCTACACAACATTATCTCTGCACACGACCGGAAGCATCTCCACCAGCCAATGTTTCAACTTCTTTTCTGGATACCAGGTTGAAGTCTCCGGGGATGGTATGCTTCAATGCAGAAGCAGCCACGCCATATTCCAGGGCAGCCTTGAAATCCTTACCATCCAGCATACCGCAGATCACGCCTGCTGCGAAGGAGTCGCCGCCACCTACGCGGTCAACGATAGGATGCACATGGTACTCTTTGGAGTGATAGAACTCCTTGGTGTCTCTGCTGTAGATGCAAGCTGACCAGCCGTTGTCGGATGCGGAGCGGCTTACACGCAGAGAGGATACGCAGTATTCAAAGTTGAACTTGTCAACCATCTGCTCGAAGATGGACTTATAGCCTGCAAGCTCAAGCTCACCGCTGGTTACATCGGTCTCACCGGGCTTGAAGCCAAGAACTAATTCTGCATCTTCCTCGTTACCAATACATACGTCAACATACTTCATCAGGTTGGTCATTACTCTCTGTGCCTTCTCGGAAGACCATAGTTTCTTACGGAAGTTCAGGTCTACAGATACCTTTACACCATGCTTCTTAGCTGCGATCAGAGCCTTCTCGGTCAACTCAGCTGCTGCATCGGATACAGCGGGAGTGATGCCGGTGAAGTGGAACCAGTCAGCACCTGCAAAGATTGCATCAAAGTCGAAGTCAGCCTCGGTTGCTGTGGAGATAGAGGAATGTGCTCTATCGTATACAACCTTGGAAGGTCTCATGGCAGAACCGGACTCTAAGAAGTAGATACCCAGTCTCTCACCGCATTTTGCGATGTGCTTGGTTCCTACATTGTACTTTCTCAGAGCTGCTACTGCACACTCACCGATCTCGTTGTTGGGTACTGCTGTTACGAATTCTGCATCGTGGCCATAGTTAGCCAGAGATACTGCCACGTTAGCTTCACCGCCACCGTAGCATACATCGAATTCATCAGCCTGAATAAATTTCTCAAAATTAGGGGTGGACAATCTAAGCATGATCTCACCCATGGTAATTACTTTTGCCATTGGTCTCATTCCTTTCTACGTCAAGAGTGCCCTTGACTTTTGTATATTTTGGTAGTAACAGTTCAGCCAACCCTGTGTGTAAGCGCAAAAATCATGCTCGCATGATTTTTCGCTTATGCATAGGGGTGTGCTGAGCGCCTGATCATGAGCAAAGGTAGACGCGAAGCGACGGAGAGCGCCGTAGGCGCGACTTTGCGAATGGCGCGGCTGAACTGTTACTTTGGGTAAAGCTCCGCATGCACAAAGCGACGGAACAATTACTTCTGTACAAGATGAACAGCGAATCCGCCGATCTCTTCCTTCAGATAAATCGCTTTCAGAACGCCCTTAGCGTCTCTCTTTTCCGACTCTTCGTCGAACTCTACTCCCAGAACGTTCTCCAAGTAATTAATCGCTCTGTCGATGTAGTTGGTTCTGATTGCAATGTGACCGTTCTTACCAAGGTAAGGAGTCTTCATTACTTCCAATGCAGTCCCGGCAAAGATGGAGCTGTTGCCAACCTTAGCAGGCATTCCGAAGATGAATGCGAAACGGTTAGCAGCCTTCATAGCCTCTTCCTCGTTCTCTGCATTCACACCTACATGAGCCAGTTCGAAGCCCAGCATGGTCTGTACTGCTTCTCTTGTGAGCTGTTCGATCTTATCCCACTCGCCTGCATTGATCAGGTCGCCGGGTACCATCCAGGAACCGCCACATGCAATGATCTTGTCAAAGTCAAGATAGGTGGTCAGGTTCTTAGCGTTGATTCCGCCGGTAGGCATGAACTTCATATTTACATAAGGAGCTGCCATAGCCTTGATTTTAGCCAGTCCGCCGGACTGCTCTGCGGGGAAGAATTTTACAACATCAAGTCCCAGTTCGATTGCTTGTTCAATATCGCTGGGGGAAGAAGTGCCGGGAGTAATAGGAATCTCCTTCTCCTGGCAGTACTGCACCGTCTTAGGGTTTAAGCCCGGGCTTACGATGAACTGAGCACCTGCTGCTACTGCTGCATCTACCTGAACGGCGTTCAGTACAGTACCTGCACCTACACACATCTGCGGGAAGTTCTCTGTCATAGCCTTGATGGCTGCAGCTGCTGCGCTGGTACGGAAGGTTACTTCTGCACAGGGAAGTCCGCCGGCACACAAAGCCTTCGCAAGGGGAATCGCATCCTCTGCTCTGTCAATTTTTACAACCGGTACAATACCGATTTTGTTGAGTTTTTCCAGAACTGCATTCATTTCAATTTGTCCTCCTAATATTTGTTACTCATGTAACTGATTGCCCTAGTGACGTTCAGCCCGCGCCATTCGCAAAACCGCACCTTCGGTGCTTTCCGCTGCTTCGCAGCTACTTTTTGCTCATAGAATGGCGCTCCCTCAGAGAAGACACCCGGATGAAAATTCGTGCAAGCACCATTTTCATCCAAATATCTTCTCTGGCTGAACTGTTAAACTATTTTACAACGGTTCCATATATTTCCAACTGAGTGAGGGCAGGGAAAGGTGACGGGTCATCAGCCTTGATCATGTGATTCATCTGCACCCAGGTGATCTGCTTCTTCTCAAAGGTAAGAGTGTGAGCAAACCTGCTCTTTGTAAGCTCCCAGTCGATGGAAGTACCATCGGAGAAGGTGAGTGTCACCTGTGTCCACCAGTTGTCATGAGGAAAATCAGCTCTGGTAAACATGACTACTTTGTCTGTCTCGATCACACGACCAAAGTCGATGGTGATCGCTGCATCATCCTGCTGGTTGATGCCCCATGACTGATACGGCCAACCACCGTGGCTACGATTCTCACACACACCATCGATCGCATTACATGCAAAAAATACAGCTTCTCCTCTGGTCTCCACATTGGCTGTGGCATGGGGATACATATTGGCAATACTGTGCTGGTCACAGGTATTCTTTGCCAGATTGCGATACCCATAAATCTCCTCTTCCATAGCTTCGCGCACATACAAGTAGTGACGCTTACCGCTGAATGCCTTGGGAGAGATGTTGGTCCTTGCTTTGTCAAAAGGAACCGTATAGTGTATGTTATCAGTCAGATAGACAAAGGATGCACCAAGTGCATCGTCCACTTGTAACCATACATGAATATTTTGCTCAGAAGTCTCAACAATAATACTGTCTCCCGGCTCATATTCTCTGTTGACTACAAGGTTAGCCATTGTCTCTGCGCTGTCCTCATATAAGATAATACCACTTTTGTCTAATATCTTCAACGAAAACTTTGCCATTATGCTAAAATCTCCTTTACACATGCTGCGATTTTATCACATTTGCAGTTTTCGAAGAAGTATTCCTTAAATTTGTCACCGGATAAGGCACCTTTTACCAGCTCCTGATCCAGATTTTTCAAGATGGTGATGATGTCAGTATGGGTCACTTCCTTCACCTGATCCAGAATTTTCTTGTTGCGCTGCTCAGGGATCACTCTCTCAGGGGGATATCCGCCGCCACCGGGTGCACAGAACAGCTTCTCAAAGGTATACTGTAAGTTCAGCTCACCGCCCCAGCCAAAATTCTCAGCAAAGGGAAGGGCTACACAGTTACCGTCGTTTACCTGAGAGAACAGGTAAGCATCCAGCGGGGATTCAATATGTCCGCAAAGTACCTTGGGGAAAGAGTTACATGCAAGCATAGCTCCCTCACCGGTACCGCAGCCTGTGATAATGTAATCCACTGCGCCGGAATTGATCAGAACGGCTGCCAGAATACCGATCTGTACATAAGTCAGAGAATTGGGATCCTCTGCACCGCACATACCATAATTATATACTTCGTGGCCCATGGGCTCCACTACTTTTTTCAAAGTACTGCAGATCATTTCATTCTTTGCAGCCTGACTATTTTCATTGATCAATGCAATCTTCATATCAAACTCTCCTCCATTCTTAGCTGGGCTGCTTGCCGATGTAAGCAAGGATACCGCCATCTACGTACAGAATATGTCCATTTACAGCATTGGATGCTTCAGAAGCAAGGAATACTGCAGGACCGGTCAGTTCTTCTGCCTTTAACCATCTGTTGGCAGGGGTCTTGGCACAGATAAACTGATCGAAAGGATGTCTGCTGCCGTCCGGCTGAATCTCACGAAGAGGAGCAGTCTGAGGAGTCTCGATATAACCGGGTCCAAGGCCGTTACACTGAATGTTGTACTGACCGTACTCAGAACAGATATTTCTGGTGAGCATTTTAAGTCCGCCTTTTGCAGCTGCATAAGCAGATACGGTCTCACGGCCAAGCTCGGACATCATGGAACAGATGTTGATGATCTTACCATGACCCTTTTTGATCATAGCAGGAATCACTGCCTTAGATACGATGAAAGGTGCATTTAAGTCTACGTCGATCACCTGTCTGAACTGATCAGCGGTCATCTCGTGCATAGGAATACGCTTGATGATACCGGCATTGTTAACCAGAATATCGATGGTGCCCACTTCCTTCTCGATCTGTGCTACCATATTGTTCACAGCTTCCTCATCTGTTACATCACATACATAACCATGAGCCTTGATGCCTTTCTCAGCATAAGCTTCCACGCCCTTATCTACCAGTTCCTGTTTGATATCGTTAAAACAAATGGTTGCACCGGCCTCAGCATATGCAGAAGCGATGGCAAAACCGATTCCATAAGATGCACCGGTAACCAGTGCAATTTTACCTTCCAGTGAAAAATTTGTATATGTTGACATAATCATTCTCCTTATCTTATCCTTACTTTAAATCTCTTTATTTTAAATCCTTGTTAGCTACGCCGTCCATATCATCAAAGTCCTGATTCTCACCTACCATACCCCAGATAAAGGTATATGCTCTGGATCCACATCCGGAATGGATGGACCAGCTGGGAGAGATCACAGCCTCTTCATTTCTCATCACGATATGACGTGTCTCATCGGGTTCGCCCATATAATGCATCACAAATGCATCCTCAGGCATCTCAAAATAAAGATATACTTCCATACGTCTGTCATGGGTGTGACAAGGCATGGTATTCCACACACTGCCGGGCTCTAATCTGGTCATTCCCATCTCCAGCTGGCAGCTCTCTACCTGACCGGGAAGAATGTACTTGCAGATTACTCTATGGTTAGCATCTTCCAGGGAACCAAGCTCTACCTTGTTCTCATCCTTTACGATAACTACACCTTCTTCGGGAATACCGTTGGGCTTAATTACTACGGTAGGGTAGGTCTTGTGTGCAGGTGCGGAGTTCAAATAGAACTTTGCAGGATT
>JAZQGM010000017.1:0-14468 GCA_045540075.1 Acetatifactor sp.
GTCTTAACTGCATAACCGTCAACCAGCATAGTGTAGCGGTCAGAAAAAATGGCTTCCACTTCTTCTGCAGTTCTCTCATCGGAAATACCTACATTGGCATCATCCATGAAATTCTGCATGAAAGGAACAATCTGACCTGCAGCGTACTGCTCGGCATAATCCACCTTCTGCTGTTCAAATTCCGTGTACTGCACTTCTCCACAGGCTGTCAATCCAAAGATACAGGTAATCATGCTTATTAAAGCTATTAATTTCTTCATCTTAATCACCCTTTCTAGACTGTTCCGTGTTTTTTGTCAGGACGGTTCTCTACCTTTGAGAATAACATTTCAAAAGCACCGATCACATACTTTCTGGTATCGGCTGCTTCTACAACCATGTCCACATATCCTCTCTTAGCAGCGCTTACTACATTGTTCTGCAGTGCTGCATATTCTGCTGCTTTCTCATTAATGACATCAGCGCCCTGACCTTCATACATGATCTTAGCTGCCAGCTTGGCATCCATGGTGCCGATCTCAGCGTTCGGCCATGCCATCACCATATCTGCACCGATAGCCTTAGAATTCATTGCCACATAAGCGGTGCCGTAAGCTTTGCCGATGATCACATTCACCTTAGGTACTGTTGCATTTGCAAATGCATATGTAAGTTTGGAAACTGCCTTGGCAATTTTCTTCTCAGAGCACATGGTAGCTTCATAGCCTTTTACGTTGGTCAGTGTCAGAACCGGAATCTCAAATGCGTCACAGAAGGTTACAAAATCAGCTGCCTTCTCACATCCCTTTGCTGTGAGCACTGCATCTAACTTAGTCTGTACCTTGCCCTCTTCATCTAAGATCTCACTGCGATTAGCAACTGCACCAACAGTCGCACCGTTCAACTTCATAAATCCGATCACCATCTCAGGTGCGTAATCCTTCTTCAATTCAAAGAAATTGTTGTTATCTGCCAGGATGGACAGTGCTACAGCCGTGTCACCCACACAGCCTGCAATCTCAGGATTTACTCTGTTCAGATCGTCCGTGCAGATTTCATAATTGCCATCATCTTCATTGTTGGCAGGAAGGAAAGTAATCAACTCTCTGATCTGTGCCAAAACAGAAGCCTCGTCAGCCACCACATCAACAATACCGCTTTCCTTAGCCTGGAACTGTGCGGAAGAACTGTCACATTTGGAAATCTCATTGCCCTCAAGTGCATTGGGCGCATTCACAAATAATTTAGCGCTCTTCTCTTCCATAAAGGTAAAATCGGTCATGGTGGGGAATAATGCCAGTCCGCCGCCGCAGCTGCCAAAAATAGCAGTGATCTGAGGGATCACACCGGAAGCAAGGGTCTGCTTCATGTAAATCTCACCAAATGCATTCAGTGCGTCAGTAGCCTCCTGAAGTCTAAGACCTGCAGAATCCAAAAGCCCGATCACCGGTGCTCCTGTCTTCTCTGCCAGATTGTAGAGATTGGAAATCTTCTTTGCATGCATCTCGCCTACGCTGCCATTTAACACAGAAGCGTCCTGGCTGTAGACATAAACAAGATTGCCGTCGATCACTCCATAGCCGGTGATACAACCGTCTGAAGGAAGTTCGCTCGGTTTCATATTAAAATCCGTCGCCCTTGCTGTCACAAGCGCGCCGATTTCAACGAAACTGTTGTCGTCGAGTAAAGCTGCAATTCTTTGACTCGCTTTTGAAGTAGTACTCATGTTTTGCCCTCCATTTATAATAAATATCAATAAACTGATTAATTTGAGGCAGACAGCCGATTTTCGACGTGTTTTGTCTATAAATCCGCAAATGCCCCCATGATTAATGTTCAGACAAATTATACCATAAAAAATACAATTTGACTAGTACAAATTGCATTTTTTACAAGAAATATATATTTAATTATCACAAACTCTTTAACAGGAATCTTTCTCCGATTTGTCGAACGCACCATGGAAAGTCAATTTTTTTCACCCCATATTTGGTCACAACGGGAATGGTTTGCAGCACCTTCTCTCCCAACAGATAGGCTACCTCTCCCACCCGGGTTCCCGGTGTCACAGGTGCTTCAAGCGAATCCGGCAAAGAATACCGCAATTCAAATTCCTCATCCTCTCTTAGTAACAAACCATTATCAGCTGCTTCTTCAGCCTCTGCCACCTGCGACAGTGCAATTTCCACATACGCGTTATCCCCAAGCCGTTCTGTACAACCTTCATATACCATAACAGGCTTAAATTTTCCGGTATCTATGGACACTTCATCATATGAATGATATTCATAATGTGTCAACCCATACTCCATTAAAACTCTGGTATCACTCCATTTATAAGTCTTATGATTAGGCCAGCCGCAAGCTAACAAAGCTACGGTAAAAGTCCTATTGTCTCTTTGCAAAGCCCCCACATAACAATACCCGGCTTTATTGGTAAAACCTGTTTTTCCACTAAGCGCACCATCCATCATGGTCAAAAAGGAATTATGATTGACACAGCTAAATGATCTTCCATTGGCCGAAAATCCGTAAGATGGAGTCCTGGTGATCTCAAGAAAAGAATCTTTCTTGGGAGATTCCTGAATACAATAAGCCATGATCGCTGCCAGATCTGCTGCAGTCGTCATATGCTCTTTTTGCACCTGGGAACCATCGTCCATATAAAAAGTCTGGGTTGCATCCAGCCCATTTGGTGTGATAAACCAGGTATCTTGACAGCCGATTTCAAGCGCCTTCTGATTCATCATACCCGCAAATGCAGACACCGCCTGCTTACTTTCTTCCATCGTATACTGTCCGGGACTTTTTGCTTTCAGTTCCTCTGAAAGCAGTTTGCTGCCGATTGATTCCGCAATGACCACGGCACTGTCATTGTGGGATTCCAACATAAGTGAATACAACAGGTCTCTTAACAGATAGGTCTCTCCCCGCCTGACATACAGTTTCACCTTAGGCATGGATGCCGCATAGGCTGATACCGTCACCTCCATATCAAGATCACAATTCTCCAACGCCACGATACATGTCATGATCTTGGTCGTGCTGGCCATGGCCATATTGGCAAATCCATTTTTCTCATATAAAACCCTGCCGGAATCTGCATCCATCAATACTGCTGAAGTGGCATAAAGTGTCAGATTCTCAAGGGGATATGGCACATCCCATCCTGCCTCATCACGGTCTGCTTCACCAACATGACCTTCCAACACCTGACTATGCCCCAACAATATGGACAATACCAGAAGAGATACTACCATCCTTATCTTTCCATATTTCGAACTCATACATTGCTTCCAACAACTACACTGTTATTTGCAATATATGATTTCTTTGTTGTAAAAAGAAGTGACTTTTAGAATCATCCATTTAAACATCCAGCTGTAGCTGTATCTCCGCCTCAGCCTGCTGCTTGAATTCTTCGATCTGTACCGGATTCACCTCAGGGAGATCCTCTATGCTGGACACGCCAAAGCACCTCAAAAACTGTTCTGTAGTTCCAAACAACAGAGGTCTGCCTGGTGCATCAAGTCTTCCCAGCTCACAGATCAGATCATACTCTAACAGTTTGTTAATAGCATGGTCACAGCTGACACCTCTGATCCGTTCCACCTCCACTCTTGTCACCGGCTGCTTATAAGCAATGATGGACAAGGTCTCTAAAACCGTCTCCGTCAACGTCATCTTTCTAGGCGCCTTGGCAATTTTAATCAGATGCTCATACATCTGTGGTTTCGTACATAACTGCACACAGTCTTCCAACCATGTCAACATGATTCCCCGGTCTTCTTTCAGGTAACGTTCTTCCATGGTCTGCAAAATCTCCTTGACACCTTTTACATCCATTTCCAGAACATCTGCTATTTTACTGATTTCTACCGCTTCACCCATTGTAAAAAGAATTGCTTCTATGATGCTAATAATGCTTATGATGCTTTCTGCTTTTGTCTGTTCCATGCCTGCCCGCTCTCCCAGGTCCAGACTGACCTGCTCATATTCTATCTTCACGTTCATCCACTCCTTAAGTTTTCACCTATACCACCCAAGACCACATCAGTCTATATCAGACCACATCAGACTACATTTGAAGTAATCATGATATCATCAAAAATCTTTTCCTGCGTGATATAGATCACACCGTTCTTCATCATCTCCAAAATCACAAGAAAAGTCACAACAATCTCCATCTTGCTACTCTGCTTTTCCAAAAGCTTGCGAAAGCTGAACACCTTATGTTCCCTTGCATAAGCCTCCACATACATAACCTTGGCATCCATATCCACTTCGTCTTTCTCAATATTGCCATATTGACTTCGGATAGGATCTATCTTGTCCTCTTGTCTGCGGATCATAGATTTAAAAATCTCATGAAGCTTATTAAGGGTCATATCCTGGAATAATTCATCATAATTCACAGGCTGTCGATAATTTGCCACCTCTTTGGGCAGTTTCTGGTCTCTGTACATATTTCTGGCAGCATCCACCTGCCTGTCCTTTAGCTCCAGAGACATATACTTGTACATCTTGTATTCCAGTAATTTCTGTACTAGCTCTACCCTAGGGTCTTCTTCCTCTCCTTCCTCATTCACTTCTCTGGGAAGAAGCATTCGGCACTTAATGTCCAGAAGTGTGGCAGCCATCACCAGAAATTCACTCATCACATTCATGTCCTGATTTTGCATCTGCCTGATATAATCCAGATATTGTTCTGTGATCTCCACAATGGGAATATCGTAAATATCTACTTTATTTTTGTCTATCAAATGAAGCAGGAGGTCTAATGGACCCTCAAATACTTCCAACTTAACAGGTATCGCCATATTTCTTCATCCTTCTCATGTATCTCTCATCGGGGGTTATCTTTCCCCTTGCATTTCCTCCGGTTTCAGATCCACCACATGTAATTCGCCGGGATTAAACAACCTGAAAGGTATGGTATGAATGCCCAATCCCCTGCTTAAGATCATGGTACTATTCCCCTCCTGAAACAGACCTCCGTCATACTTAGGGAACAGCCTGACAGCCGGTGATAACACACCTTTTCCAAAAGGAATCCGAATGATTCCACCATGGACATGGCCGGACAACACCAGATCAGCACCCCACTTGGCATACTGTGGAAAATAATCCGGATTATGAGCCAGTAACACCGTAAACTGCTGTTTTTTCGGCTTGCCCAACAATTCTTTAATATAATGATCATCCATTTTACCGATGTGAAATCTCCGGTAATAGTACTTGTCAATTTCAGAACCATATATGGCAATGCCAATCTCCGGCAAAACCACATGACCATTCACCAATCGTTCAATTCCTATTTCCCGAAGTGCCTTCTCATACTTCATTGCTGCATCACCATACTCTTTAGGATACAGCTTTAGTCTATGTTCGTGATTACCATTGGCATAATACACAGGGAACTGCGCTTCCAGCTCTTTTAACAGCAAAATGGCACGGTTGTACTTTGTCTTGCGGGAGGCCGTCAGAATGTCGCCGGCGATCCATATGGCATCCGGCTTCTGTTCCCTGATAGCCTCTAACAGACATTCATTATCTTTCCCATACTGATTATTGTGTAAGTCTGCCAGAACCACTGCCCGAAAAGGCTTCTTGATCCTGGAGTCACAAAAAGTATGCTGCACCACAACAAACCGATTGCTGTCGTACAGCATAACCCATATTAAAATGATGGCAATTATGCCTGTTATCACAAATATTATATCGAGCATTTTTACTCCCGTTTCTTTGTATCATTTATTCGGCTGTTATCACCTCGAACAAAAACAGTATAACATATTTTTACATTTTATAAAAGAAAATTTATAAAAGAAAATAAGAAAATATTTTCTTAAAATAGTCTCCATATCCTGCTTTTTCCATAGAAGCAGCATACAAAATCGGCACATTACCAATCTCCTGTCCATTCAGATAATATCGTGCCTTGCCCGCCTCCTGTCCCAGTGTCACCGGAGCCTGCGCACTTTCCGGCAGATCCAGTTTTTTCTCTATCTTATCCAGAGCGTTACCGGCTGTGTCCAGATACCGAAACTCACCTGCATAGACAATAGGCACCACATCCTCTATGCCACCCTCTATCTTAATATCTGGCAGAGACTGGGGATTTTCATCCACGTACAGATCGCAGACACTGAATCCATAATTCAACAACGTCTGGGCATCCTGATTCCTTTGTTTTGAATCGGGGGCTGCCATGATCACTGCGATCAGGTCAATATCATCCTTTCGTGCGGTAGCTGAAATACAATACTTTGCTTTTGAAGTATAGCCCGTTTTCAAACCGGTAGTCCACTGGTACTGCTTCAACAATTTATTGGTGCTGGAAAGCGTAAAATTACTGGTTCCCTGCCTGGTCTCATGGGTAATGTCTTCCATCCATATCTGGGTATAATGAAAAACATCCGGATATTTCGTGATCAACTCTCTCGACATAATAGCCACATCTTTGGCGGAGGTATAATGATTATCGGAATCCGTCAAACCACAGCAGTCAATAAAATTCGTATCCACCATCCCAAGCTGCACTGCTTTTTCGTTCATCATGCTCACAAAAGCTTCTTCACTCCCTGCGATATGTTCGGCCACAGCCACACTGGCGTCATTTGCAGATGACACTGCGATACACTTTAACATGGTGTCAAGTGTCTGTATCTCTCCTGCTGCAAGATACACCTGAGATCCGCCCATAGAACTTGCATGCTCGCTGACAGAGATTTGGTCTGTCAATGTCACTTTTCCATTGGCCAAGTGTTCAAAGGTTAAAAGCAACGTCATAATCTTAGTGACACTTGCCGGTGTTCTTCTCTGCGTTGCATTCTGTTCGTAGATGATCTGTCCTGTAGATGCTTCCATAAGTATGACCGATGGTGCCGAAAGTATTATCTGCGCATGTGCATTGTCAGCCGGAATCATGCACAATACGAATGTCAAAGATAACACTAACGCCAAGTATTTTTTTATTTTTCTCATTTTAAGGGGCACACTCCATATATTGTTCTATTGTATGATATGGAAGCGAAGCATACATTATGACTATTAATTTTGCCTTGTTAAATTGGTTTCCTTATTTGTGTATATTTACCACAACACAAAAAAGTCCTCGACCGACATAATCAGCCAAGGACCTTTGCTCTAATTAGTTATATTTACGTTTTCTAGCTGCTTCAGACTTCTTCTTACGCTTAACACTAGGCTTCTCGTAATGCTCTCTCTTACGAATCTCCTGCTGAATACCAGCCTTTGCGCAGCTTCTCTTAAAGCGACGTAATGCGCTATCTAAAGTCTCGTTTTCTTTTACGATTACATTTGACATAGTTACACCCGACCTCCCTTCAGTACCACTAGTAACATGACTGATTGGATTATTATATGCATACCAAAATATACACACATAATATTATACCACAAAAATATCAGCCGTCAACTATTTTTTCTATTTTTGGTCGAATTATTTATTCATCTGGGCAGCAACTTCTGCTGCGAAGTCCTCGTTCTTCTTCTCCATACCTTCACCGGTCTCGAAACGAACGAACTTCTTGATGCTTAAGTTAGCACCATTCTCCTTAGCAACCTGAGCAACATACTGAGCAACAGTCTGCTTACCGTCTTCAGCCTTAACATATACCTGCTCTAACAGACATACCTCTTTCAGCTCTTTGTTCAGACGTCCAACAACAGCACCCTGAATAACCTTCTCGGGCTTACCTGCCATCTTAGGATCCTGAGCGATCTGAGCTGCGATGATCTCCATCTCATGAGCCTTATACTCTTCAGATACATCAGCAGTAGCAACATACTTAGGGTTCAAAGCAGCAACCTGCATAGCAATGTTGGTCAGTGCTTCCTTGATCGCATCATTTACTACATCGGTAGCAGCCTCTACGAGAACACCGATTCTTCCACCGCCGTGTACATAAGAAGCAACAATGCCGTCATTTGCAACAATCTTCTCAAATCTTCTGATGCTCAGCTTCTCACCGATCACTGCAACCTTCTCAACCAGAGCTTCATTTACAGTCTTGGTGGTATCAGCATTCCATGCTTCAGCCATAAATGCATCCATATCAGCCGCATCAGAATTCACAGCCTGAACTGCAACTGCTTCTACAAACTTCTGGAACTCTTCGTTCTTAGCAACGAAGTCAGTCTCAGAGTTCACTTCAACAACTGCTGCTGTGACATCCCCGTTAGCAGCGATACGGCAGATACCCTCTGCAGCGATTCTGCTAGCTTTCTTCTCAGCCTTGGCCTGTCCGTTCTTTCTCAAGAACTCAACAGCCTCTTCCATATTACCATTGGTCTCGTTCAGAGCCTTCTTACAATCCATCATACCTGCGCCGGTCATTTCACGCAGATCTTTTACCATAGCTGCTGTAATAGCCATATTAACCTCGCTTCTGTGACTTCATGTCACTTGAATCAAATTTTAACAGTTACAAAAATTTTATTATTCAGCGTCAGCCTCTTCTACTGCAACTTCTTCGATGTCAGTAGCTTCTGTCACAACATCTTCTTCAGCATAAACAGCTTCACCCTGGTTAGCTTCGATCACAGCATCAGCCATCTTGGATACGATCAGCTTAACGGCTCTGATAGCATCATCATTACCGGGAATGATGTAATCCAGCTCTTCAGGATCACAGTTAGTATCACCGATACCGATGAGAGTGATTCCCAGAGAGTGAGCTTCCTGTACACAGATCTTCTCCTTCTTAGGGTCTACAACGAAGATCGCATCGGGAACTCTGGTCATGTTCTTGATACCGCCCAGGTTCTTCTCCAGCTTCTCCCACTCTTTCTTAAGAGCGATAACTTCCTTCTTAGGAAGAACATCGAAAGTACCATCCTCAGACATGGTCTCGATAGCACGCAGTCTGTCAATACGAGACTGAATGGTCTTGAAGTTGGTCAGCATACCGCCCAACCATCTCTCATTAACATAGTACATACCGCAACGCTCAGCTTCTGTCTTAACTGCATCCTGAGCCTGCTTCTTGGTACCAACGAACAGGATTGTTACGCCCTGTGCGGCGATCTCAGAGATTGCTCTGTAAGCTTCGTCAACCTTGCCTACAGACTTCTGCAGATCGATGATGTGGATACCGTTTCTCTCGGTGAAGATGTAAGGAGCCATCTTAGGGTTCCATCTTCTGGTCTGATGTCCAAAATGAACACCTGCTTCCAATAACTGTTTCATAGAAATAACGCTCATGTCTTTACCTCCATTTGGTTAGATATGGGTCACTGTCCGTGCCCTCTTCCGCATGCCTTTTCTGCCGTATCCGCGTTAAGAATCCGGTTAGCTCCGATTGCCTATCCGTCTGGCTTTCAAGCTTGACTGACACCGACATCGAATCGGGATGCGTGTTTTTTAGTCACAACGCATAGATTATAGCACATGTATCTGTCCAAGGCAAGTGTTTTTTTTCAGTTTTGGAAAAAAATGCATGCCAAGAGATTGTACTAAGGGTAACGGGAAGGGAGAGGTAGGGGCTGGGATGGGGCATAGGGGGGTGTGGTGGGTACAGATGCAAAGCTGTTAGTGTTACTTAGGGTCAACAAGCGATCAAAATTGAAGTGTTAGAGCACAAAATGACAACATGTTTGAGCGCGCTTTGCGCGCAAGTTTTGTCATTTTGTGCTCTGCCCTTAACTTCTATTTTAATTGCTTGTTGACCCTTAGTAACTCTTATAGGCTTGCAACTGCGAACCCAACTGCCTATGCCCATCCCCTGGTCAGGAACCCCAAGCCCTTGCTCATCCCACCGGGAGTCCCCGCGCCTCCCTGTAAAGACAGCCCAAAGACTTGGTCTTAGCTGTTATCTACGGTTCACCCGCTTCAGTTCCTCGACTTCGTCAAACACCACATCATTAAGCACTTTGATATAGGTCCCTTTCATGCCGGAAGAACGAGATTCGATAACCCCTGCGCTTTCGAACTTGCGAAGTGCGTTGACGATGACAGATCTGGTAATGCCCACGCGGTCTGCAATCTTGCTGGCCACGAGGATACCCTCCATACCATTGAGTTCATCGAAGATATGGGTAATGGCCTCCATCTCAGAGAAGGACAATGTACTGATGGCTGATTTTACCACTGCCACCTTACGGTTCTCCTCGGCATTTTCTTCATTTACTGCGCGCAGCATCTCTAAGCCTACTACGGTACTGCCATATTCGCACAGGATGATATCATCTATGTCGTAATGATTATTGCATTTATATATGAACAGTGTTCCAAGTCTTTCACCTGCAATCTCGATGGGGCAGATGATTGCCTGGAATTTGTGGATTTCTGAGCTCTCAAAACCCAGGGTCTCTAGATTTACATTCTCTTTGGTAGAAAGCACTGCCAGCAGACGCTCATTTAACATCACATCAATAAAACCGCCCACTGTTTCGTCCAACAGTTCATCAATAGAATCAATCCCTTCTGATTTGCCGACGCCCAGCACTTTTCCTTTGCGGCTGATCACCAGTACGTTGGAATTGAGAATCTCACGCATCACTTTGCAGATATCGTTGAAAACTACTTTGCTGGAATTATTATTGTGTAATAATTTACCGATTTTCCTTGTCTTATCCAATAACTGCACGCTACTCATATGCATTCCTCCTATTAATGTCACTGTAATATATAATGTAATATCCGAACACTACATCCTATTTACTATCTTACCACAAATAAATTCAGATTACAATGTATATTTTGTTGTTTTTTTTATTTTTTTTATAATTTATGAGAAAATTCTGACACTAGACCAAATCTTCTGTTTATTAATAACAGTTCAGACATCCTATGTGCCTGAACTGTTTTGGTTTCTTTCAATCTATCCTGCATTTTTATCATCTGATGGAGCTGTGGTCACGTAACCACACTGTTCGTCCATGCATACCCGCTTATTGCCTTTTTCCAGAAGCAGGTTACCACACTGGGGACATTTTGAACCGGAAGGCTTCTGCCATACCATGAAGTCACAGTCCGGGTTGTCGATACAGCCAAAGTATCTTCTGCCCTTCTTAGTTTTTTTCATAACGATATCCTTGCCACACTTAGGACAGGCTATACCAATTTTTTCAAAATATGGCTTGGTATTACGGCATTCCGGGAAACCGGGGCAGGCAAGGAAACGTCCGTGAGGTCCATACTTGATCACCATTCTCCTGCCACACAGTTCACACTCTTCATCCGACTCTTCATCGGCAATGGTCACGTGCTCCAGTTCCTTTTCTGCTTTCTTCACTGCCTCATCAAGATCTGGGTAGAAATTGGATACAACAGTCTTCCACTTTACATCTCCCGCTTCCACACCATCTAAGAGTATCTCCATCATAGCCGTAAAGTTCACATCCACGATAGAAGGGAATGCTTCTTTCATCATGTTGTTCACCACTTCACCAAGCTCTGTCACATAAAGATTCTTATTCTCTTTTGCTACATAACGGCGAGCCAGAATGGTAGTGATGGTGGGCGCATAGGTACTGGGGCGACCAATCCCCAGCTCCTCTAGGGCCCGCACCAGCGTAGCCTCTGTATAATGGGCAGGGGGCTGTGTAAAGTGTTGCTTTGGATCAAAGGCCAGAAACTCCAGCTTGCTTTCCTGATGCAATTGACCGGAAAGACGATTCTCCTCTTCCTTGTCATCCTCCTGGGTATACACACTCATAAATCCATCAAACACACATCTGGAAGCTGCTACTGTAAAAATATGTCCATTGGCCTCAATCTTTACAGAAGTAGTCTCATAATGAGCCTGCGTCATGCGGCTTGCCATAAATCGTTTCCAGATCAGCTGATACAGCCGGAATAAGTCTCTGGGAAGCTGCTCTTTTAATGCAATGGGCTGTCTGCTTAAATCTGTAGGGCGGATAGCCTCATGAGCATCCTGAATCTTCTTATCAGATTTTTTCTCCACACCTGCACCCGCAGCATATTCCTTGCCATAATGAGAAGTGATGTATTCCTGCGCCATCCCTTCAGCTTCTTCCGACACACGGGTGGAATCCGTACGAAGATAGGTGATCAGACCCACCGTACCTTCTCCTTTGATGTCCACACCCTCGTACAATTGCTGTGCCAGACGCATGGTCTTCAATGTAGAGAAATTCAGAACCTTACTGGCCTCCTGTTGCAATGTGGAAGTAGTAAAAGGAAGGGGGGCTTTCTTGGAGCGCTCGCCTTTCTTCACTTCTGCAACTTGATAATGGGCCTTTTCAAGGGACTTCATGATCCTATCGGCCTCTTCTTTGCTGCTGACAGCTTTTTTGCCATCCACGGTTCCATAATACTTGGCTGTTAAAGGCTTCTTCTCACCCTGTACCTTAAGATTCACATCTAAGGACCAGTATTCTTCTGGTATAAAAGCGTTGATTTCTTCTTCCCTGTCACAGATAATGCGAAGTGCCACAGACTGCACTCTTCCGGCACTTAATCCCCTCTTGACCTTGGCCCACAGAAGGGGTGAGATCCGGTATCCTACCATACGATCCAGCACACGTCTTGCCTGCTGGGCATCCACCAGATCCATATTGATCTCCCGGGCGTTTTTCAAAGCTTCTTTCACTGCATTCTTGGTAATCTCGTTGAATGTAATACGATATACCTTCTTATCTTCCAATTTCAGTGCATGAATCAGATGCCAGGAAATTGCTTCTCCTTCGCGGTCAGGGTCAGTTGCCAGATAGATTTTCTCAGCTTTTTTAACCTCTTTCCTAAGGGCTGCCAGGATATCACCTTTGCCCCTGATGGTAATGTACTTCGGCTCATAATCATGCTCTACATCTATTCCCAGCTGACTTTTGGGCATATCCCTTACATGTCCGTTGCTGGCTGCCACCTCATAATTAGTCCCCAAAAATTTCTTAATTGTCTTCACCTTGGCAGGTGACTCTACGATAACTAAATATTTTGCCATTTGCTGTCTCCTTGTCCCATTTAACTGACGATTCGACTAACTGTAATCGTGAACAACTATACACCAAAAAATTTTATCGCGCAAGTGTTTTTTTATTTTTTTATATTAACAGTTCAGCCAGAGACGATATGGGGATGAAAATCGTGCTCGCACGAATTTCCATCCCCATACCGTCTCTGAGGGAGCGCCCGATAATAAACAAGTCTAAAGACTTGTTCGCAAAAAGCAGCTGTGAAGCAGCGGAGAGCCCTGAAGGGTGCGATTAGCACAGCAGAGCTGTGCGCGAATGGGCGCGGGCTGAACGTCACTCGCCCCCACCCCCTCTTCACCTTTTAAAATCACAAAGCGGGACGCCCAAACGCCCCACTTCATCCCTCAAATTATTAAAATTTAATGGAAAAACCTTCCATCTTACAACCCCGTCTCTTCCGCACCCTCCTCAACTACTTCCTCAACCACTTCTTCGTCAACTACTTCCCCATCAGTCACATCACGCACCGCCTCAGCCTCAACCTCCTCCGGCACAGCAGTACCACACTTATGGCAAAACGCAGCTTCTGCCGGCACCTCTGTATTGCAGCTCTCACAAAGCTTCACACCCTTTATTTTACGTATCTCACTCTTCAATCGTTCAATCTCTTCGTAAGCCGCATCCACCAGCTTGAATCGTTCTTCCAGGCCATTATCACAGCTTTCCTCCCTGTGTTCATAAACAAAACGGCCGATTTCTTTATAATACTTCTCAATCAGATTCTCCTGCGTAACGATCTTGCCGGACAGACTTGTAACTTCTGCGATCTCTTTCGCCTTATTGGCTACATCTTTGCTCTTATTCGTAATCGTCTCACTAAACTTATTAAAAAAATCCATTACTCTTTCTCCTTTCAGTAATTTCCATTTCGATGTCACATAATCTAATTATACTCCCATACGCCCAATATTTCAATAAAAACAAAATAAAAAATCCCTAAAACCGATCATCAGTTTCAAGGACTTCATAGGGTTGGGCTATTCAAAAATAGTCAACAGCTGATAGGGGAATCGAACCCCTGTTTCCGCCGTGAGAGGGCGGCGTCTTGACCGCTTGACCAATCAGCCATATATTGCATCGCACAAGCAACACATTAATTATATCAGATATTGAAAAAAATCCACTTTTTCAAAACAGCTGATAGGGGAATCGAACCCCTGTTTCCGCCGTGAGAGGGCGGCGTCTTGACCGCTTGACCAATCAGCCATTTGCAAGCCACTTGCGTGGTACTTGCATATAATAATACATTTTGAAGAAAATTGCAAGCATTTTTTTGAAAAATTTAAAATTTATTTTAAACAGTTCAGCCAGAGACGGTAAAAGGATGAAAATCGTGCTCCCACGAATTTTCATCCTTTTACCGTCTCTGAGGGAGCGCCCCGCTTATGAGCAAAGGTAGTCGCGAAGCGACGGAAAGCACCGCAGGTGCGGCTTTGCGAATGGGCGCGGCTGAACGTCACTCGCCGCAGCTCTACAATGGGCGCCGCCTGAACGTCACTCGCCGCAGCTCTACAATGGGCGCCGCC
>JAZQGM010000018.1:0-48176 GCA_045540075.1 Acetatifactor sp.
GATGATGTTAGAGTTTCTTAGAATTGCCGAAAGGTTGTGAGTGAAGTGTTAAAGCCAAAAGCACAACATGTCTGAGGAGCGCTGTAGCGCGACGAGTTTTGTGCTTTTGGCTTTGCCCTTAACTTCATTCACAGCCTTTCGGCAATTCTTAGAAACTCTTACGTCATCGCAACTGCAAAACAACACAGAGACTCCGCCCCTTCCCCCACCAAAGCGCCCACGTTTCCCCACCCATACGTGCGTCCCTTTGCAAGTGAGTCCCTTTGCAGAAAAAAAGGCCGCCGTGCA
This sequence comes from Acetatifactor sp., assembly GCA_045540075.1. Taxonomy (GTDB): domain Bacteria; phylum Bacillota; class Clostridia; order Lachnospirales; family Lachnospiraceae; genus Acetatifactor. The sequence continues at coordinate 289 of JAZQGM010000018.1, forward strand.
ATGCACAGCGACCCAGGAGTTTCAAGTCTTGGTAAATTGACTTATTTAAGGGTAACCTTAGCGCCAACTTCTTCCAGTTTCTTCTTGATCTCTTCAGCTTCATCCTTAGAAGCAGCTTCCTTGATGGTCTTAGGAGCGTTATCAACAACGTCCTTAGCTTCCTTCAGACCAAGGCCGGTTACTTCACGAACAACCTTGATAACCTTAACCTTCTCAGAACCAACCTCAGTCAGTTCTACGTCGAACTCGGTCTTCTCCTCAACTTCTGCTGCAGGGCCAGCTGCTGCTACAACAACACCTGCTGCTGCGGATACGCCGAACTCTTCTTCACAAGCTTTTACTAATTCGTTTAACTCTAATACAGATAACTCTTTGATAGCATCGATAAATTCCTGAGTGCTTAATTTAGCCATTTTAATTTTCCTCCATTAAAAATATGATTATTATGTGTCGGATCCTTGATCCAAATCCGGGCTTTCAGCTTTCGGTTCTAATTACCAAGCCTAGGAAGCCCATCCCAATTTCAAGTTGTTTATGCCTCTGCAGGTGCTTCTGCTGCAGGAGCGCCATCCTTCTCTGCGATCTGATTCAGAACGCGAGCCAGATTTGCGATAGGAGACTGCATGCTTCCCAGCAATCTTCCAAGCAGAACCTCTCTGGAAGGGATGTCTGCGATCTTTGCCATTCCGGCTGCATCGTAAACGGTACCTTCTACTACACCGGCTTTGATCTGAAGCTTGTCAGCTTTCTTAGCAAACTCAGCCAGTACTCTTGCAGGTGCTGTAGCGTCTTCGCTGGAATAAGCCATAGCGCTGGGACCCTCAAGGTAAGGTGCAAGACCTTCGAACTGAGTACCCTTGAACGCAAAGTTCATCATGGTGTTCTTGTAAACCTTGTAGCTAACTCCTGCTTCACGTAAGTTCTTACGCAGCTGGGTATCCTGCTCTACAGTAAGTCCACGGTAATCAACCAGAACTACGGACTGCGCGTCTTTGATACCAGCAGAAATCTCTTCTACAACCGGTTTCTTTAACTCGATTTTTGCCATCTTTCTACCTCCTTATAGATTTTAAATGCCGAAAGGAGTTTCTTTGTTATATCAAAAAATCCCTCTGAAGACACAGAGAGATCGAATAATCACAGTGAACTCATCTCCTCGGTAGGATTTACCTTTGTACCTACTGTCTTCGGCGCGGTTTGTAACCTTGATGATAATACCATAAGGGGCTGGCATTTGTCAACCCCTTATGCAATTTATTTTTCAGTAAAATTAGAATTTCGCAACACTTACCTTTACGCCAGGTCCCATGGTGCTGGTGATGGTAATGCTTCTTAAATACTGTCCCTTAAGAGCGCTGGGTTTTGCTTTGATGATAGCTTCCATCAGAGCATTGAAGTTCTCCTGCAGAGCTTCCTCAGTGAAAGAAGCCTTTCCAAGAGGAACGTGCACGATGTTGTTCTTATCAAGTCTGTACTCGATCTTACCGGCTTTGATATCATTGATAGCCTTGGTTACATCCATGGTTACGGTACCAGCCTTAGGGTTAGGCATTAAGCCCTTAGGTCCCAGTACTTTACCCAGACGACCTACTACACCCATCATGTCAGGGGTAGCTACTACTACATCAAAATCAAGCCATCCGTCTTTCTGGATTCTGGGAATCAGCTCTTCACCGCCCACATAATCTGCTCCGGCTGCTTCAGCCTCGGTCAGCTTGTCACCTTTTGCGAAAACGAGAACTCTTACAGTCTTACCTGTTCCGTTAGGAAGAACAACTGCGCCACGGATCTGCTGCTCAGCATGACGTCCGTCACAACCTGTTCTGATGTGTGCTTCGATGGTCTCATCGAATTTTGCTACTGCGGTCTTTTTAGCCAGGGCAATTGCATCTGCCGGCTCATACTGCACTGCGCGGTCTACTAACTTTGCAGCTTCCACATATTTCTTACCATGTTTCATTATTATACCTCCTAGGTTCCAACGACAATATAAATTGTCTCCCAATTATTTGATTAATTAGTCTTCTACAACAATACCCATACTTCTTGCAGTACCTGCAACCATGCTCATAGCTGCTTCCAGACTAGCTGCATTCAGATCCGGCATCTTCATCTCTGCGATCTCCTGCAACTTTGCCTTGGAAATCTTAGCAACCTTGGTCTTGTTAGGTACACCTGAACCGGATTTCAGATTGCATGCTTTCTTTAACAGTACTGCTGCAGGCGGAGTCTTGGTAATGAAGCTGAAAGATCTGTCTGCGTATACAGTAATTACTACGGGGATGATCAGATCACCCTTGTCTGCTGTTCTAGCGTTGAACTGCTTTGTAAATTCAACGATGTTTACACCATGCTGTCCAAGTGCAGGACCAACTGGTGGAGCCGGTGTTGCTTTGCCGGCAGGAATCTGTAATTTGATATAACCTGTAACTTTCTTTGCCATTGTGGCACCTCCTATAATGTGGTAATTCGGCGCAGGTTCTGATAGGGCCGCCCTGCTCCCACTGGGATACTTATCCGTATCCCTTCTTGTTGCCTATATTTCACCCACGGAATCCCCGGGGAAAAATATCTTAGTTAATAAAAATTAAAGTTTTCTCACTTCCGCAAAACTGATTTCAACAGGGGTCTCCCTGCCAAACAGCTCTACATTGATAGTAGCTGTCTGCTTGCCATAGTCGAGCTTGGTCACGACACCCACAGTGTCCTTCCATACTCCGGCAACAACGGCAATGCTATCTCCTTCTGCAAAATCAATGGAAACATTCTCAGCTTTGATGCCCAAAGGCTTCATCTCTGCTTCTGTGAGCGGTACCGGTTTACTTCCCGGTCCAACGAATCCGGTAACACCACGGGTATTGCGAACTACATACCAGGTGTCATCGTTCATCTCCATATTCAGGAGCACATATCCCGGAAACATCTTCTTCTGAACAGTCTTCTTGGCACCATTCTTGATCTCCACTACATCCTGAAGCGGTACTCTGACCTCAAGAATCTGTTCTGCAAGGTGCTTATTGTTCTCAATCGTCTTCTCGATATTGGCTTTGACCTTGTTCTCATATCCGGAATAAGTATGAACTACATACCATTTTGCCTCTGCCATACAATTCACCCTCGCTCTAAATTGATGTTAAGAAATTCACACCGTACTGAATAACCACATCCAATACAGCAATGATAAGTCCTACAACAACGGAAATTGCCACAACCACTACGGATTGTTTCAGAGTAGTCTGTTTGTCCGGCCATGAAATTTTTTGAAATTCAGCCTTCACGCCCTTAAAAAAACCGGTTTTAACCTTATTTTCTGTGGAATCTCCCATAATTTACTCCTTCACTCTTTAGAACGACGATTACTTAGTTTCTTTGTGTGCAGTATGTCTCTTACAGAATCTGCAATACTTCTTGGTTTCCATTCTATCAGGATGAGCTTTCTTATCCTTGGTAGTATTGTAGTTACGCTGTTTGCATTCTGTGCAAGCTAAAGTAATTCTTGTACGCATCTTTCCACCTCCGTGCAATATCTAATCTTACTGTTTTTAAGCATAAAAAAAAGACCTAAATCTCATCTCACTTGCTAACTATACCATAAAATCGGTGGGAAGTCAAGAGATATTTTAATTTTCCAGTTCAGCCAGAGAAGATAACCGGATGAAAATCGTGCTCGCACGAATTTTCACCCGATTATCTTCTCTGAGAGAGCGCCCTCTTATGAGCAAAGGTAGTCGCGAAGCGACGCAGAGGGCCGCAGGCTGCGGCTAGGCACAGCATAGCTGTGCCGCGAATGGGCGCGGGCTGAACGTCACTCGCGCGGAGCCCTCTCTAGCTCAACCATCTCCAAAGCCGCCGCAATCACCTTATCCATATCATAATACCTATACTGCCCCAGCCGCCCCCCAAATAACACATTCGGTTCCAAAACAGCCAATTCCCGATACTTTTGAAACAGCGCATTATTCCGTTCATTGTTTACCGGATAATAAGGTTCATCCCCTTTATGCCATTCAGCAGGATACTCGCGGGTGATGACAGTAGCCGGCTGAGTACCGAACTCAAAATGCTTATGTTCAATAATCCGCGTATAAGGCACCTGCCGCTCCGTGTAATTTACCACCGCATTCCCCTGATAATTATCACACTCCGGCAGAAATTCCTCCTCAAACCGCAGGGAACGATATTCCAGTTCCCCCAGGCAGTAGTCGAAATATTCGTCGATCATGCCGGTGTAAAGCACCTTATCGAAGATATCAGCATCCTCACCTTTGGTTTCGTTTTCAGCCATGAATTCTTTGTAAGAAATCCCAAGGCGAACTTCTATGCCCTCAAGCAACTTCTCTACGATCTTGGTGTAACCACCAATAGGTATTCCCTGGTAGCGGTCTGTGAAATAGTTGTTGTCGTAGGTGAAGCGTACAGGCAATCTCTTGATAATGAAAGCCGGAAGTTCTTTACAATCCCGCCCCCACTGCTTCTCGGTATAACCTTTCACCAGCTTCTCATACACATCCCGGCCCACCAAAGACAAGGCCTGCTCTTCCAGATTCTTTGGCTCCTCAATGTGACACTCCGCCCGCTGCCTTTCAATGATCTCCTTCGCCTCTGCCGGCGTGCGAATTCCCCACATCTTACTAAAAGTATTCATATTAAAAGGCAGATTATAAAGCTCCTCCCCATACACAGCCACCGGAGAATTTACATAATGGTTAAACTCAGCAAACTGATTCACATAGTCCCATATCTTCTTATCTGAAGTATGAAAAATATGCGCACCATATTTATGTACCTGTATCCCTGCTTTTTCTTCCGTATAAACATTGCCGGCCACATTCTGTTTCTTATCAATTACAAGGCACTTCTTTCCGGCTTTTTTCATTTCATAAGCAAATACCGATCCAAACAGACCGGTACCTACTATCAAATAATCATATCTACTCATTATTTACTTCTCTTACCTTTTGCCTTGTACTTGTCAATCTGTACAAAATCATCCATCAACTCCAGAATCTTGTCTCTGCCGTTCTGGTTCAGCTTTACATAATACTGCATTACTCTGTTTTCAAGTAACTGTGCGCCCAGAGAAGTATCTCTCTCCAGAGATGAAAAATCTACAGGGTTCAGGCTCAGCTTGTCGCACATTCTGATCACGGTACCGTAAGCCATACCTTCGATGCCGCGCTCCAGTGCAGTCACCAGAGTACTGTAAGGGATATTCATTTCCATTGCAAACTGACGTACACTGCGGTACTGTCTTAAGATTTCTTTCTTTAAAATCTCAGCTTTAGTCATTCTTGTTTCCTCCGCTCTCGTAGGGTATAAGTAATCTATGTTTCTAATATACGATATTCCGTGTGTTTTTTCAAGTGTTTTTCTAAATTTTTTTATAATTTTCAATTTATTTACCGGACTCCATACTTTTGAATTATTTTTAGCTTTTCAGAGCCCGCAATATCCCTTGGTGTGACGATAATCCCGCCATCACTGTCTAGATCATAGCCAAATTGGTAATAGGCATACCAAACCAAATGAGAGCAGTGTGTACCTCCCGGTATATTCCCACCATCTCCCAGTCTTAAATTACCACATCTTTCTTGTTGTTGTCCGCTCACTGCCCCCCTGGGCAACAACCGCTCCCATATCCCTGCTGTTACATGATAAGAGACGCCCGTAAGAGAATTCCTCGCATATTCTGCAATGGCAGCCCGTTCTTCCCTATCCGCCCCCTGAAGCCTAAAGACCATAAAAGAGGGATACTCCTCCCAGACATTCAGGGACGTGATCACAGAAGGACTGCCGAGCACCTGCGCCTCCAATACAAGCCTTCTATCTGCATCCACCACTATGGCCGCATGACCGTTACGCCAGCCAAACACATGAGAACAACAAGTGATCAGAATATCACCTTCTTCTATATAAGGGATCCTAATCGCTCTGGCAGGCATTCCCCGACGATCCACCACATACTCTGTTTTAGAAATGATTGAATTGGGCACACAAGCCACCTTCACAGTAGCAAAATAAGATTCCTGCAATGCAACAAGTTCCCTTTGCCTACCCTGTTCCTCCATAAAAACCAAAGCTTCCCGGGATAATCCTGTCTGTTCCCCTAATATCTGATAATCTCCCCCATCCCAATCCTCCTTCTCAAGAATCTCTTCTATAGAAACCCTTGCAATCTGAGGCATATTGTGAGCCGCCCCTTCGCATGCCTCCGTCCAAATCCACAGACCTGCCAGGCATACTGTAAGACACCCTGCCACCAAAGCAACCCACCTTCCGACTTTTCCATACCGACCCTTCTCTTCCAATTTCTGCACTCCAACTTCCACTTTACACCAGCCAATTACGTTCCTCCCCAAAGTATACCCTTTTTGTCAAAGAAAAATGCCTGAGCAAACATTTACTCAGGCAATCCCTCTAAAATCAGTTTAATAATCGCATCCGATATTTACCATCAAAAGTGATACCGCCCTCTATATTTTGCAAAGCAAAACCCGGTCACCAAAAGTGCTCCCGCCTCTGCCACAACAATAGACCACCACACTCCCTCAAGATCAAAGAACACCGGCAGCAAAAGCACCCCTGCCGCTTGAAAAACCAACATTCGCAAAAAAGAAATAGCCGCAGAAACCGGCCCGTTGTTAAGTGCCGTAAAAAAGGACGAACCAAACATGTTAAAGCCACACAGGAGAAAGGACAAGGAATACACCATGAATGCCTTCCTGGTCATATCATATAATACCGGGTCATATCCCACAAAAATTCCGGACAAGAAGCCTGACAGCACTTCTGCCAACGCCGTTAATCCCACAGAAATAGCCAACACAATGCGAATACTTTTGCGGAACAGACTTTTCAATTCTTCCCGGTTTCCCGCGCCATAATGATAACCGATCACCGGAGCCGAACCCATAGAATATCCTAGGAACACTGCGATAAAAATGAAATTCACATACATCAACACACCATAGGCCGCCACTCCATTCTCCCCCGCATACCGCATCAGCTGAAAATTATACAGCATGGATACAAAGGACAAGGAAAGATTGGACATCAGCTCAGACAAGCCATTCAGACAGGTTTTAGCTACCGCACTTCCATCAAATCCGGCCTTGACCAGGCGCAGTCTGCTGCCATTCTTACGTGCAAAATACACCATCGGCATTAGTCCACCCACACACTGACTAAGTGATGTGGCCACGGCCGCTCCCACAAGGCCAAAGCCCCACACACCCACAAACAGCCCATCCAGCGCCATATTCGTCACTCCCGCTGCCACCGTCAGCCAAAGTCCCAGATTTGGCTTTTCTGCCGCTGTACAGAAGCATTGAAACTCATTCTGCAAAATAAAGGCCGTCATGACCGGAAGGGTAAAAATCCCATATTCCACGCAAGCTTCCAGCATCTCCCCTTCTGCCCCCAGCAAAACTGCCACTGGCCGAAGCAGTGCTAGAGCAAAAACTGTCAACACCACGCCACCAGCAATGGACAGATACACCAGCATCGAAAACAGCTCATTTGCCTTCTCTTCTTTCCCCTCTCCCAGAGTCTTAGAGATCAGAGCCGTACCACCGGTACCCACCATGATGCCTACCGTACCAAATAACATAATATAAGGCATGATCAGATTAATCGCCGCAAAAGCAGTGGTTCCTACAAAATTGGATACAAAAATACCATCCACCACGCCATAAATGGAGGTGAATAACATCATAATGATGGACGGAAAGGTAAAACGCAACAACCTTCTATATGTAAAGTGATCTGACAATTGTATCTGCATCAGTTTCCTCCTTTTGCCTGAAATCATACAGCAACAGGTATTATAGTATGATTTCAGGAAAAATTCAAGGGCATTACAAAACAAAAACCTCCTGTGCCCACAAAAGGCTACAGGAGATTTTCTGTATAAAAGCATTATAAATGGAGGCGGCAAATTAAATTCTTGCCACACCGGTACGTACAGCCGCCTCAGCCACTGCCTTAGCCACAGCACCGCCTACGCGCTCATCAAAAGCCTTAGGAATGATATATTCCTCATTCAACTCTTCATCAGAGATCAGGTCAGCCAGTGCCTGAGCAGCAGCCATCTTCATCTCTTCGTTGATATCCTTTGCACGTACATCGAAGGTACCACGGAAGATGCCGGGGAATGCCAGAACGTTATTGATCTGGTTAGGGAAGTCGGAACGTCCGGTAGCGATGACACGAGCTCCGCCCGCCTTAGCGTCCTCAGGGAAAATCTCAGGAGTAGGATTAGCGCAGGCAAAGATGATGGCATCCTTAGCCATGGTCTTTACCATCTCAGTTGTAACGGTTCCGGGAGCAGATACGCCGATAAATACATCTGCACCTACCAGCTGGTCAGCCAGAGAGCCTGCTTTCTTCTCCAGATTGGTCACCTGAGCCATCTCCTCTTTGATCCAGTTAAGACCATCACGTCCTGCATAAATAGCACCCTGACGGTCACACATGGTCACATTCTTATAACCTGCTGACAGAAGGAGCTTTACGATGGCAATTGCTGCTGCACCTGCACCTGAAGTCACGATCTTCACGTCTTCTTTCTTCTTGCCCACTACCTTCAGTGCGTTCTGCAGACCTGCCAGTGTGATGACAGCAGTACCATGCTGGTCATCGTGGAAAATGGGAATATCGCACTTTTCTTTCAACTTGCGCTCGATCTCGAAACAACGGGGAGCAGAGATATCCTCCAGGTTTACACCGCCAAAAGAGCCACTCATCAGATAAATCGCATTTACGATCTCATCTACGTCTTTGCTCTTAACACAGAGAGGGAACGCATCCACATCGCCAAATGCCTTAAACAAGGCACATTTACCCTCCATAACAGGCATACCTGCTTCCGGTCCGATATCACCTAAGCCCAACACCGCGGTACCATCGGTAATAACGGCACACAGATTGTGACGACGGGTTAACTCATAACTCTTATTTACATCCTTCTGGATTTCCAGACAAGGCTGTGCAACACCCGGCGTATAAGCCAGAGACAAATCATCCTTTGTTGCTACAGGCACCTTGGCAATTACTTCGATTTTACCTTTCCACTCACCATGCAAGCGCAAAGACTCTTTTGCATAATCCATATTGATCACACCATTCCTTTCTTATTTTACTTTCCTATGTACTTGTGATGCTGTTTCTCCTACAAAGCAACGCACTAGGGATGTTCAGCCGTGCCTATTCGAACCCAGACTTAACTGTTACCAAAAGATATACAACAATCACCTAAAATAATTATATTATAAAAAACGTTTTCTTGCAACCGCAGAAAATATATATATAAATACTTATAATTATATAGGTATTATATTTATTTAACTATAATTTTGTTTTTTGTCATTACCTCACCCAAAGCTCCGGCATCACATACCGTACGATTATGCCTCCGGTTAAGAACAAAGCACCCCAACGCAAAACTCGACCGCTTACGCGCTCCGTAGTCTGTTGCATTGGGGTGCTTTAATACTTTCATTCTGACAACTTGGCTGGCTCACCACCTGGGGTATAGTTACTTCTTACCTCCGCCGATTTTGGCCATGATCCATACGAAGATCATGATGACAACCAAGGCTACGAAGATTCCCAGCATGCCTTTGCCCATAATTTCCAGTGCTTGCATGATTACTTCTGTATTCATATCAACAATTCCTTTCTCACATTTCAAATATCGCACATCACACATTTTATATTATACTGTTTCCGATTTTTATATAACCATTCAGCTATGTCCAGAGCCAAATTTAGAGGAACTGGGATACTAGGCTGATTACCAGGCCGCCTGCTACTACGGATGCGATTTGGCCGGATACGTTGGCACCTGCGGCATGCATGATGAGGATGTTAGTGGGGTCTTCTTGCATTGCCAGTTTCTGTACCACGCGGGAAGACATGGGGAATGCGGAGATTCCGGCTCCACCGATCATGGGGTTGATCTTTTTCTTCAGGAACAGGTTCATAAATTTGGCAAGAAGTACGCCGCCGATGGTATCCATTACGAATGCGAACAGGCCAATAACCATGATCATCAGGGTCTCGATTCTTACGAAATCTTCTGCCTTCATGCTGAAGGAGATGGTAATACCGAGAAGTAGTGTGATCAGGTTGGCAAACTGGTTCTGGGCTGTTTCAGACATAGTTCCCAGAACGCCGCATTCACGGATCAGGTTACCAAACATCAAGAAGCCTACCAGGGCTACGGACTGAGGTGCCACAAGGCCTACGATGATGGTTACTGCAATGGGGAAGATGATGCGCATGGTCTTGGATACATTCTCAGGTCTGTATTCCATATGTATGCATCTTTCCTTCTTGGTAGTTACAAATTTGATTGCCATAGGCTGTACGATAGGTACGAGGGCCATATAAGAATAAGCAGCGACTGCGATAGCTCCCACATACCGGGACTTCAGCACCTGGGATACCAGAATGGCTGTGGGGCCGTCAGCAGCACCGATGACACCAATGGCAGCGGAGTCTTTAATATCAAAGCCAAGTGCAGCTGCCAGCAGAATCGCTGCAAAAATACCAAACTGGGCACCTGCACCAAACAAGAACATGGATGGCTTTGACAGAAGCGGTCCAAAGTCGATCATGGCACCGATACCGATAAACAACAGGATGGGCATAGCCTCAGAGGCATTGATACCCACTTCAAATAACCACTCGATGATACCGTGAGCTTCTACCCCACCTACCATCTGATTCAAAACGCCGGACAACGGCAAGTTTACAAGAATTGCTCCGAATCCCATAGGGAGCAGCAGGGAAGGCTCATATTCTTTCTTGATGGCCAGCCAGATCAACACGATACCTACTGCGATCATCACCAACGCTTTCCAACCTCCGCCCTGGAAGTCAAATAATGCCCTGACCCCTTCCAATAAATAATCCATTGTAGTTCCTCCTTAGAATAATACTGTAAAAGTACACCCTTGTATATTACCACAATAGTCACAAATTTTTCACCCAAAATTTGTAATCGCCCGTTAAAATTTTGTATAAAACACGCCATGCCCCACCACCCATCCCACAGCATTTCGACATTTTTTACATCAATAACAAACCTACTTTTGAAAATCTGCTTAAAATTTTTCACCAAACGCATTTGCACTCTTGCAAAAATTCCAAAACTACGATAGTATTATCTTTAGGACATGTAATGGGAAATTCTTTATCCATTATGCCAACTAAGAAAGGAGATTTCAAAATTGAAACATTATTATGAAGACATTAACAGTGTCTTGGCCGAAACCAAAAGTTCCGCCAATGGTCTTTCCACCGGGGAAGCCGAAGCGCGTCTTGCAGCAAACGGAAAGAACAAGCTTGCCGAAGCAAAGAAAGATTCTATTCTGAAGCGCTTTATCAACCAATTGATGGATCCCATGATCCTGATCCTTCTGGCAGCAGCCGGTATCAGTGGTGTGCTCGCTGTGGTAGAGAACGAAAGCTTTACCGACGTGATCATCATTCTCGCAGTGGTTATCGTAAATGCTGTCCTGGGTGTGTATCAAGAGAGTAAAGCTGAGAAGGCCATCGAGGCACTTCAGGAAATGTCAGCCGCCACTTCCAAGGTTTTGCGTGACGGAAAGATCATGACTGTCCACAGCGAAGATCTGGTGATCGGCGACGTGGTATTGTTGGAAGCAGGTGACGCTGTTCCTGCTGACGGACGCTTAATCGAGAACGCAAGTCTTAAAATTGAGGAAGCTGCTCTCACGGGAGAATCCGTTCCTGTGACAAAATTTATCGACATTATTAATATGGCAGATTCTTCTAAGGATGTGCCTCTGGGTGACAGAAAGAACATGGTATACATGGGCTCCACCGTGGTATACGGACGTGGTAAGGCAGTGATCACTGCAACCGGTATGGACACCGAGATGGGTAAGATCGCAGATGCCCTTGCCAATGCTTCCGAAGGTCAGACACCTCTGCAGATCAAGCTCAGCCAGTTATCTAAGATCCTGACCTGGCTGGTACTGGGTATCTGTGTGGTGATCTTCTTAGTTCAGATTCTAAGAAACGGTCTTTCTCTGGAAGGCATTCTGGATTCCTTCATGGTAGCTGTATCTCTGGCAGTTGCAGCCATCCCCGAAGGACTGGCAGCCGTTGTAACTGTAGTATTGTCCATCGGCGTGACCAACATGTCCAGAAGAAATGCCATCATCAGACGTCTGACTGCTGTCGAGACATTAGGATGTGCCCAGATCATCTGTTCGGACAAGACCGGTACACTGACTCAGAACAGAATGACTGTGGTTGATTTCTTCGGAGAAGATGAGAAGCATCTTGCCAAAGCAATGGCTCTTTGCTGTGACGCCGAGCTTGCTGATGATGGTTCCGTAACCGGTGAGCCTACCGAGGCCGCTTTAGTAGTATGGGCCAACAAGTTAGATCTGGCTAAGACGGAATTGAAAGCAGCTTTCCCCAGAAGCGGTGAAGCACCTTTCGACTCCGGCCGTAAGATGATGTCTACGGTACATCCTTCATGCAGCCAGTATATCCAATTTACCAAGGGTGCTCCCGACGTAATCTTAGATCGCTGCACTACCTATCTGAAGGATGGCCAGGCAGTTCCCATGACCGCTGAATACAAAGCCGAAATTCTCAAGAACAACAAGGCAATGGCCGACAAAGCCCTTCGTGTACTGGCATGCGCACAGCGTATCTGGGACAGCGAACCTGCCTATGATGCCGATTATCTGGAGCAGGATCTGTGCTTCATCGGATTAAGCGGCATGATCGATCCGGTTCGTCCCGAAGTAAAAGATGCCATTGTAGAATGTAACAGCGCAGGTATCCGTGCTATCATGATCACAGGTGACCACATCGACACTGCTGTAGCCATCGCGAAAGAGCTGGGTATCCTGGGCAAAGACCGCAAGGCCATCACCGGTTCTCAGTTAAATGATATGAGCGATGAAGAATTTGCCAAAGAGCTTCCCAATATCGCAGTATATGCACGTGTTCAGCCCGAACACAAGACACGTATCGTAAACGCTTGGCGGGATGCAGGTTATGTAACAGCCATGACCGGTGACGGTGTCAATGATGCTCCTTCCATTAAGTCTGCTGACATTGGTGTGGGTATGGGCATCACCGGTACAGACGTTACCAAGAATGTAGCTGACATGGTACTGACAGATGATAACTTTGCTACCATCGTAGGTGCTGTAGAGGAAGGCCGCCGTATTTATGATAATATTCGTAAAGCCATCCAGTTCCTGTTAGGTTCCAACATGAGCGAGGTGATCAGTATCTTCGTGGCCACCTTGATGGGCTTCACCATCTTACAGCCCGTACACTTACTATGGATCAACTTAGTAACCGACTGTTTCCCTGCTCTTGCACTTGGTATGGAAGAAGCAGAACCAGATATCATGAAGCGTAAGCCAAGAGATGCCAAAGCCGGTATCTTCTCCGGCGGTATGGGAATCGACATCGGATATCAGGGATTGATGGTATCCATCCTGGTACTGATCTCCTACTTCATCGGACACTATCTGGAATCCGGCAACTGGGCCATCACCAATAGTGCTGAAGGCACCACAATGGCGTTCCTGACCATGTCCATGGCTGAGATCTTCCACAGCTTTAACATGCGTTCACAGCGCGGCAGCATCTTCCGCCTGCCCACCCAGAACAAAGTTCTGATTGGTGCCGGAATCGCAGCCCTGATCGCTACCACACTGGTATGCGAAGTACCTTTCCTGGCAGGCGCATTCGGATTCACCGCTGTAACGCTGACAGAGTACTTGATCGCTATTGTACTGGGTGTTCTGGTAATCCCTATCGTAGAGATTGTAAAACTGGTGCAGCGTAAAGCAGATAAATAATATTCGTCAACAGACAACCATATCAGCCCTGAGCGAAATTTGATACAAAACGTCCGGCGTAGTACTGATACGCCGGACGTTTTGCTTTCTTTATTCATCACTCAGACAACCGATTTATCAATCTTCGTCTTCCTCTGTCTTCTCGCTCTCTTTAGCCGGCAACACACGCACCACTGCCGATTCCACCTGATGGTCTTTTATTGTGGCAGCGCTGATATGTAACCGATTGATTTCGATGGTAACCTCTGCACCATCCTCCGGAATACTTTCCAGTTCATGCAGCACATAACCGCTTAATGTATCAAACTCTTCACTGTCCGCAAGAGATATCGAAAGCTCTTCCTCGATCTCTTCCAACAGCGCACCTCCCTGGATCATCCAGGAATCTTCACCAAGCCGCTTGATGTCTACGACTTCCTCTTCCTCCGCTTCATCGCACAGATCTCCCACCAAGAGCTCCACCAGATCATTGATGGTAATGATACCACTCATTCCGCCATATTCATCCAGTACCACGGCCAACACATGATGATCTTTCCTCATATTCCGGAACAAGGTATCCGCCTTAATGGTATCCAAAACAAAATATGCCGGCTTCACTGCATTCTTCATCACCGATTCTCTGCTTTTATCTTCTAGCCTGAAGTAATCCTTAGAATTCAGAATTCCCACAATCTTGTCAGCTGTTCCGTCACACACCGGATAGCGGGTATGTCTACTGTCATAAATGATCTGCTTCCAGGCATCCATATCATCTTCCAGATCCAGCATGACCACTTCTGTTCTGTGGGTGAGAATCTCATCTGCGGACAGATCATTAAACTCGAAGACATTCTGGATAAACTCCTTCTCTTCATAGTCTATGGTACCCTTCTCACTTCCCACATCCACCATCATCCTGATCTCTTCTTCACTTACTTCCTCTTCCTCTGCATTGGGATCAATTCCCAGAAGCCTCAGCACTCCATTGGTAGAAAGTGTCAGCAGATTCACAAGAGGTGCAAATACCTTTGCAATACCACTGATCAGGGATGATAATCCCAGTGCCAGGCTCTCCGCCTTCCTCATAGCCACCTGCTTCGGCACCAGCTCACCAAATACCAGTGTGAAATAGGACAAAATAATCGTGATGAAAATAACAGCCGCCGAATCCAACACCTTCTCCGGTATGGTAACACCCAGGCTCACAAGTCCATCTACGATCACACCCGAAAAGTTCTCAGCCGCGAATGCACTCCCTAAGAATCCGGACAAAGTGATGGCCACTTGGATCGTAGCCAAGAATCTGGCCGGCTGACTGGTCAACTTCTGCAAACGGATGGCCCTCTTATCGCCTTCCGATGCCATCTTTGCCATCTTATTATCATTCATTGAAATGATCGCAATCTCTGCACATGCAAAAACTGCATTTAACATGATCAATACCAATTGTAATAAAATCATAAACGCTATTGAATTATCCAAAACATTTCCTCCTCAACTTACCACATCCATTTACTATATAAGTTTCCAATATCTAAAATAACGTAAAAAAAGCAAAGCCTATTCCTTACTCACGTAAATACAGACTGTGCCTTACTCATTCCAGCATATAATAAGTCGGAGGTTCATTTCCGTTTGTACTGTCGCCCTCGTCCATTTGTAACGCTTCTCTCCTTTACAATTATAGTCATCTTATTGTACCAGACTTTTTTCCATTCGTCTATAAAAAATTTATAAAAAATATAATTTTTTAAGGCGGAAGTGTATCCACTCCCGCCTTAAGCTTAATTTTCTGTCTTACGCATCAACAATTCTTTCCCTGAGATTCCAGGCTCAGTCATATTTACCGGATCAAGGATATTATCTAAATCCTCCTCTTTTAACAATCCTTCTTTCAGGATCAGATCCCTGACAGACTCCCCGGTCTTCAAAGCTTTCTTGGCAATGTCAGCCGCAACCTGATATCCCACATGAGGACAGATCGCAGTGATGATACCTACGCTGTTTTCTACCAGATAACGACAGCGTGTCTCATTTGCGGTGATACCGGATACACAGTTGTCCACGAAGGTATGTACTGCATAGGCCAAAGTATCAATGGACTGGAACATACAATAAAATATAATGGGCTCGAAGGCATTTAATTCCAATTGTCCTGCTTCCGCAGCCATGGTGATGGTCACATCATTACCAATAATATTAAAGGCAACCTGATTCACTACTTCCGGAATAACCGGATTGACTTTACCGGGCATAATGGAAGAACCGTTCTGCTTTGCCGGAAGATTGATCTCCCCAAATCCGGCTTTGGGACCGGAGGACATGAGCCTCAAGTCATTGGAGATCTTAGAAAGGGTAACTGCACACGCCTTGATCGTACCGGATACTGCCACAAAGGAATCCAGATTCTGGGTAGAATCAATCAAGTCAAAAGCCTGTACCAGATTGATATCAGCCACCTCCGTCAGATTGGGCACGATACGCTTCAGATAGGCTTCATCTGCATTGATACCGGTACCTACGGCAGTTCCACCCATATTCACAGTACGCATTTCGTCCATAGCCTTATCCATACGGCGGATATCGCGCATGATCGCTACAGAATAAGCCCTAAATTCCTGTCCCAGACGAATAGGCACCGCATCCTGCATCTGAGTACGTCCCATCTTGATCACATGGTCAAATTCCTCTGCCTTTTTCACCAATGCTTCATGTAAACGCAATAATTCCTTTTTCAATTTCTTCAGAAGACGTAAGGACGTCATCTTTCCCGCTGTAGGGATTACATCATTAGTAGATTGTCCGTAGTTAACGTGATCATTGGGATGTACGATGGTGTAATCTCCTTTTTGACCACCCAATATCTCGATGGCACGATTGGCAATAACCTCGTTAGCATTCATATTAATAGAAGTTCCTGCGCCGCCCTGAATGGGATCTACGATAAACTCCTTATGAAACTCACCTGCAATGATCTCATCACAAGCCCGCACGATGGCACTGGCGATTCTCTTATCCAGCACACCCACTTCACAGTTCGTGATAGCAGCCGCCTTCTTAATATAAGCAAGACTGTTGATAATCTCCGGGTGTATGGTAAGTCCCGTGATATGAAAGTTCTCTGCAGCTCTTAACGCCTGAACTCCATAATATACGTTTTCGGGAACATCTTTGGTTCCTAAAGAATCCTTCTCAACACGATATGCATTGGTACCCATATGTAATATCCTCCAAATCTGATTTCTTTTGTTCTCACTATTACTCATTATGACGGCCGTTGTGAATCCTCTTCACTTAAAATGAGTATAGCTTATAAACAAATTATAATCAAATATCTATTTCCATATAAGAAATATAGTCTGGAGGCTATACTATCAGAATTGCCTTCCGTTCAGCAACGCTACAGATCTTTCATAATCTGATTTTTTGACATAGATTTTATATTCATACGATTTATTCAAATCTATTCCGAAAGAACCTGTATATGCCCTTGAACCATGACACCGCGAGGAGGAACCTAAAATATTCTTTACTTTCACATCATAGTCGATTTTATAGTTCTGCAAAATTGCACGAACTTCACTTTGCTTCTTGACATCATATGTCACCAAAAGCTCTTTTCTGTTAAATATTGTAATCATATTAAATTACCTCTTACTCTTCCTGCATCCCCATATGCCAACAGCCACCAAAAGGACTCCTATCAAAATCTTAGCAATCACGCTTCCCATTCCCAAAGTCCCAACTACCATAACAGCTGTCGGTCCATCTGCGCCACCGATAATGCCCACCGAATTGGCAATCTGTGCTTCCATCCGGGCCTCCAATATAGCCCCAACGATCATAGGTGCAACGCCACTAATCACCATGAAAGTTCCCACTATCATTACCGCAATCGAAATAATTTTCTTAACCATTTTCTCTCTCCTCTATCGGTTTATGACTGCGGAAACAACCGGCTTTCCTTCGCGATCCAGCAAAGGTGTCATTCCCCCCGCATACCCGCTCTGCCGAAATACATAGTTTACCCCTGTTTCTTTGTCCACCCAGATTTCAATTACACTCATTGCTCCCTGGGAATAAATTTTCTCAAATCGATCCTTCTTAGCCATTGTCCTTCCCTCCTATATGCTTAATGTTGCCAGTAGCGAATGATATCGCTCTGATTTCTGTCGGATATCTGCCTCAGCCGCATCATATTTATCCACTGCATATGCGACCACTTCCGAAAGAGTCCGCTCCCCTGCAGTGATTTTCTTTGCCGCACACTTTCCCTTGATTTTATAAATTCGATTCTTGATTCGATGCTTTATCGAGATCCCCTTTTTCCTTCCGGCCACAAATACACTGGTCGGTCCATCTCCTCCGCCTATAATTGCGATTGACGCTTTACTCATTTTTTACTCTCTCTCTTTTCACAGAAGTTTCACCACAACATCAATCCACAATCGAGATCATATGTAGTTCACCCTCGTTCGGACGATTTTTATTCCACATAAAACTAATCAGGTACTTCTGTTCCTTTTCTACCAACATCCCATTTACAATCATCGGACTCTTCAATTCCAGTCTTTGTGACCTGCCATCTATTGTCACGACAATCCGTTCTTCTGCTTCATAAACCTCGTCGATCGTACATATAGCAGCCGTATATACCATATCAGATTGCTTATGGAAATATCCTGCCTGGAGGCAGAAACACAGTACCAGCACTGCTAACAGAATTTTATCGGTTCTGCTTGACTTTTTCTTTATCCAATGCCAGGTCAGATAGCCTGCACATAATATTGTAACCAGAATACATAAAACCGGTATTATAGACGATATTTCATGGACGCCATAGCCGATCAACTGATACATTCCATATTTCGCAAATTCTTTCTGAATAATGTAAAATCCCCAGAGCAAAATCCCTATAACAATTACATAAATGATTATTCTGCTTTTGTTTTTCTGTTCATCCATAAAACTACCCCCTCAAGCGGCCATACCTATCCCAGCATTTGTTACCACTTCCTAAATCTACAAATCTCCTTAGAGTACATATATATTATATAATATACTGTACCTATTGTATAGATAAAATTTGTGCACTATACTGAGCAGGAACGTGCTATTTTAATATGCCCTATATCCTTTTTCATAATATCTCCTACAAAATAGAAACATTCTCATACACCCCTTCATCAAAGATTGCCTGTACCGTTCTATGATCTATAATATACTCCGCCACCTTACTCACAAGCAACTCAAAATTTCCGAACTCACATACCTCTACTTGTCCCACACCATCATAGAACCACCAACGCTTTGTATGATTTGTAATGGCGCATTCCCGGCCTTTATAGACAAATTCAATCTCTCTGCCGTGCATGAGAAAATCTGCCATATCACTATACTTATATGCTTTTGGAAATCGTACCCAAAACTCCAGATCTAAATGAGGTGCAGGAAATCCCGGTGCACCGTAAGGATATGGTTCATGAACACAGTATACTGCGCCCCAGCCGAAATCATTTTCACCTCCGTCTATAACCTTTAAGATATTTCCTACCATCCTATAACTAAACTGATACAAAACCTTATGCTCCTCTGTGATCATTTCACAGACATAGGTGGCTTTCTGTGGAGCAATACCGAACTGATCTAAGATCTCTATCACAGCAGATGGTAATTCCCTCTTTTTTGCCAATGCTACAAAATGTCTGCAATCCTCACATTCGCAGCCCCATTCATCCGCTTTATCGTACCATTCCTTTGTTGCCTTTTCATCAATTTCTACCAGATAACCAAATAAATTATACTCTTTCATCTTCCTTACCTTTATCGAGTTATTTTCAAGCAATAAAATGACGGTCTACTTGGAATATGTTTGTCCGGGCTATTCCAAATATCGGCATTATCCAATTCGTAAATGTCCCTGATTGTCATTTCTTTAATAGAAATCTTCCGTTTATGAATTACCGGGCTATCTTCATATTCATAATAATCCATCAACCATACATGCCAAAACTCTACCAGCTCTGCTTCTTCCAAAGCATCTCTTATATATTTTAATATCTGTTCGGCCCGTCCATCTGTATAATGCCATTCCAAATATACGCCGTACTTTTTATCGGTATAATCTTGCACATCAGGAAACGAGAACAAAAAGAAGTTGTCATCCTCTCCACCATCATCGATTGTTCCGTTGTCAATATCTATATGTATCGGATAATCTTTTGACGGTGCCACTTCTTGTAATGGTATATCCGCTGCTATAAATCTACAAACGCTCATCATTTTTTCTCCTTTACATATATTTCGGTTCCATAATGACCACTCTGGAAATTGTATTCATCTAAGAATATGCTAAAAAATGGAGTCATTTTATTATATATCTCAATATCCTGTGGCTTCGGCATACTAAGAAGCATATCTGATAATTCTTGAGTCACATTTCCTGTAACAATCTTTCCATACTTCCAGTCGCTTTTCTTTAAGGTTCCGTACTTCAATGCTTCTTCAATCCATTCACTTTCTTCATTCCAACAATGGATTTCAAAAGTCTTCGCATCCTTTAACGCTTCGGTAATCAATTTCAGCCATTTTGAATTATCCTTTTCCGTCCTATCAAAATAGACAGAATACATATCTGTTTCACAGGGAGATATTTCATTTACATTCAAATCAAAAATCTGCTCTGATAACACTTTTTCTAAATTCTTCATTACTGCATCAGGCTCACTCTCTGTTTTAAAATAGGCTGTCGGATCGGCAGCAAACCAAACCCTTACATCATCCGTCCCTTCATAATCCGTTGCCCAGGCAATACCAAATATCACTTCATCAATCCTATCATTAATACGGTACTCCATGCCATTCTCTACTCGCTCAGACTCAAACGCAGGATTTTCATCTTCAATTCCAATGGCAAGCATGGTTGCTCCGACTCCAAATTCTCTACACAAATAGCGTTCTCCGGAACTTCCACTCACCTCAACCTTTTTATCTTCCAAATTCAAAACACATTGAATAGAGCGATAATTCTCAACCGCAATATGTATTCTATAACACCCTGCAATCGGCTTACCCTTTACAGGAGGCTTAACATAGTCGAAAGGTTTTGCTTCATAATGAGTAGCAACACCATCTACTAAGATATAAATTTTTCCAAATGGTGTCTCCAACATGAGCTTTCCTCCTAATAATTTCCTATTTCTTTAACATATCAACAATCGCCAATACCACATTCTCCACAAATACTGCAAAAGTAATCAACGAACTTGTGACAAATGCATTAAAAAATCTTTCATGACTCCAAAGTCTATCGCCAAAATACAGGTTGCCCCATATAATACTATGTGTACCAATACCATCGTTCATAGAGGGTATCATTGAACCCAACAAGTTAATCAGCAAATCTAAGCTTATAAAAGCCGATACCACAAAAATGATTAACGAGACTATACGAACCTTTTTCATATGCCACTACCTCCACCGCATTTCCTATCAATCGCAACAAATAATGCACGCCATGCCCAAGTCCAGCACAAATTATCATAAATACAAACAGCTTCCACCATGCAAATTCAATAATTAACACAGCCCCCATGACAAAACTAAACATCAACACCGGAACAAATATGAAAAACTTCAATATACCGGCTCTTACTCCTCCTGGTGGCTTGTCAACAAAGAAGGACAATACAAACAAAATTGCCATCACGATTACATAAATGGCATAGAATACTCTCCATACTTCTGCATGCCACTATAAACATAACTAAGCTGATTATCCTCAAAACCATACCCTTCTTCATCGCAAGGCCCCCGTAAATCTTATTCCTCGGCATTCTTTAACCTTTCTTATGGCAACCTTTCCTATGTCTCTTTTTGTAAACACACAAGCCACCGATAAATATCAGTACTACTGTTGCTCCGATAACTCCGGGAATCAGCCCAGATGGATTCTCTCTTCCTTGTACGATATACATACGGAGCCAAAGGATCAGGTGATACAGGTGGAATAGCATTCCAGAGTGCTAAATAAGTATCTTTTCTTTACTATTTTTATTGTTTTTATCCCTCCATCCGCTCTGTTCCTGATATTTCCCGGTAAAACGCGGCTATTGCTGCCTGTTTATATGGAGTCAACCACAAATTGCCTATACCAAGCGTAAATGTACAAAGGATTGCCCAACCGATAAAACTAAGTTGCAGGCAGAACAGACGAAAACGATTGCCTGACATCATCTCCTTAGAACGTTCAATAGCCTCACTGGCAGTAAGCTCAGGATGCTCTGCCAATATATATCCGGTCATTGCATAGCTATAAGCTGCAATAATTCCCGGAATGATAAGCAACAAGGACCACAAAAAGGTGTACAACCCTTTTAAGAATCTGGTAGCTGTTGTTGTCTTCCAGTTATAGAAAAATGCAAACAAAGTCTCTATTTTGGCTTCTGTCCGGTCTACAAGATCCATGTTGAATCGCACATACCCCACTTCAATCACACTTCCCAACACAAAATAGACCACCGCAAGAAGGATTGCTGCTATAGCAACAATCGCAATATAGATAGAACTTCCTGTCAGGAACGAACCCCATCGGTTATTGATGACATCACTGGTAGAAAGAATTGTCTTCCCTGCATACTCAAAGTTTACCATTGCACCGGTTGACATATCAATATTCAGTTTCACCTCAGGTCCTTCAGCCACCAATCCACCTAACAGAATTGCGATCAATCCGGCAATCACAGCCATCGCCCATTTTCCTCTTAATGCTTCCCTTGCAATATATCGAAAATCTGCCGCCACTTTCATATGTACTCCTCTCCGGTCGATAATATATCAGACCCTAATTACATGATATTTATGATACAATTTTATTATATAATATGCGGTTCTTATTGTATAGATAAAATTTACGCACTATATAGGGCACGAACGTGCAATTTTATAAAACAAATCAAACCATTCCTGTCCGTGGGCAGCTTGCGTATCCGTCAGTAGCGCTTCCCCAAAACCGAACATAATATCCCTACAGACCGTTGCCATGATCTGCCCTCTAAAATCTGTCTGACCATTCTCCGTCATAAACCATCAGACTCAATTCTGTACCTTCCTCTACATCAGCATGAATGCCTACTGTATAGGTCACCTCTTGATCTGCCTGCATAAATACAACATTTCCGCCCGGAGCTATTTCGCTTACAAATACTTCTTTCCCTTCCCCGATTAAGTGTACCGTAATTGCAAACACATTCCGGTTCTGAAATGTGATACAACCTGTGTCCGCAAGAATCTCTTCATCACTGTATGTTATGACATAGGAATTTTCTCCTGATTCCTCTGCACAATGAATCGTACAATCCCATTTGTCTTCAGATACCTGCAATGTATTGTCAATTGGATCAGTCAAAAAGCATATGGCAGCTACGATACAGGCTAATACTCCTAGCAACACCAGCCAAAACGCCGGTCTCTTGTAATATAACACAGCTTTCACACGATCCTTCACTCCTACTTCCCCAAAAGCCAAGGGACAGGCAGATATTATATTACGGTAAAAGCCTGAAGACTTTATACTACAGGCTAACAATGCATCTGAATAAGTTTTTTTCTCCCTCTCTCCCAGATTACCGATCACGTACTCATCACAAGCAAGCTCAATATCCCCACAGAGTAAAATATAGGCAACCCAGATCATCGGATTATACCAATATACGATAAGCAACAAAAATCCAATCGGCTTCCACCAATGATCCCCACGCTTGATATGTGCTTTTTCATGGGCTATCACAAAATCAGCCTTTTCATCTTGTGCCAATGCAGAAGGAAGATAGATTCCGGGATATATGATCCCCAACACAAAGGGTGTATCTATGTAATCGCAAAGATAAACATTTTCCCTCATGGGTATGGATGCTGCCACTTTGCTTCTGATTCTCAGATAACTGATGACCACATATACAAGCATACCGATCATCCCGACAATCCAGATCACCGTCCCCAGGCTCATTACCACCTGCATGGGATTTACACTGTCTCCTACAGCGGGAGCTAAACTATTTGATAAATAGGGATTCACTACACTGTTTACTGTGGCAACACCGGTATGAATCACCGGCTTCTCCACATACATAATATCCTGCGGAATTGTTTGGGCACTGGGGAGCAAACTGAATATGCTTTCTATGGAAATCGGGCAGATGAGTCTGACCGCCACAAGTCCCCACAGGATGCAACGGATCCATTTGGGTGCATTCCGAAACAGCATGCGAAGCAAAATCACCGCCAGTATCAGCCAACTGGCAGAAATACTCATATTCAATAATTTTATAAATACACTTGTCATATCTATTCCTCCGAAACCTCATAGGAATCTATCATCTGCCTAATCTGGGTGATTTCTTCTACAGTCAACTGCTTTCTACTGGAAAACGCATTGATAAATGCCGGAAGTGATCCCTCAAATGTCTCCTCTACAAACTTCTCACTCTGAATCGCATGGAACTCAGCTTTTGTAATAAGAGAACTAACAATTCCCTCCTGATTCTGAAATATTCCCCTATTGCATAATTTCTTCAAAACGGTATAAGTTGTTGTTCTCTTCCAATTTAATTCCTTCTCACAAATCTTTGCCAATTCTCGGGAATGTATCGGTTCGTTTTTCCAGACAATTTCCGCAAAACGAGACTCCACCATACCTAATTTCATGTCTTCCATCTTATACACTCCTTTCAGTCTATCATCTATAGACAATGTTAGTCTATCACAAATAGACTGATTGTGCAATATACTTAAGCAAACTTTAAGAATTGCCTAAAGAAATAAAAACGGAGAAGTATGTACCTTACTTTAGTCATACACCTCCGTTTTTTTTATCATGGAATCTCTCTCCACACAATCTCCATTTCTTCCCCATCCTCTATCTGCTCAGAAACCCAGTCCTTGTAATCTGCACTGTCCATGAGCATAAGCTCCCCGGTTTCCTCAACAGATATCCGATAAACCATACCATCTCCATCTATGTCAATGCTATCCGGGAAGTTCACTCCTTGGTAGTCTGTTTCCCTTAATCGCTTTTCCCAGGCATCTACTTCCCAGAGTTTTACATACTCATCTGTCTCACTGCTATAATCATATATGTAATATGGCCAGAATTCATCATTGGCAGAATAACCATGATTATGGGAACATTCTGCTATAACAATTCCATTAGTATAAAAGGTTGCAGACGGCCAGACAACCAGTTCCTGCCGGAACTTATACATATCATCCAAACTTTCATCAAACTGATACACATAATAGCCCATATCAGCCATACATGTCCCACCAATATTCAACAACAATTCCTTCTGTCCATCCATATCAATATCCTCAATTGCCACGCTGTTTCCAAAGGATTCTCCTTCTCCTACATAAGCAGCCTTTCCATCCGGAAGCAATCTGCCGACCTGCAGGTTCTGCAAGGCTGTCTCAACCGCACTTTCCACATTCGTGCCAAGCTCCACCTCTAGATTTCCCCTAAGATATTCTCTGTTAACAGGCATATTTCGTACAAACTTCCAATTCAGGCCCCGGTCTGAGGACTGATACAATCCATGACAAAATCCCAATTCACCATCATAATAATCACCATATGCGCCCTGTCCCACTTCCAGATACAGAATTCCACCCTCTTCATATACCTCTTCCGGCATGATAAAAGGATTATAGTAGGTTCCGTCCGCAAATTTCGCTCTGGCAGATGGATACTCTACTATCTGCCAGCTAGTGCCACCATCTTCTGTGCGATATAAGCTTCCATAAGATCCCGCCCCATGAGCCAGACAACTAAAGCCTAGATTTTCATCCATAAAAGTGATCCATCTGGACTCTCCCCCAGATCCATTGTAGGGATCCGGATTTACAAAAGCACAGGTCTTTCCATAATCCTCTACTCCTATCAACACATAAAAGCTAGATCCCAAAGCACGATCCACCGCTACCATCCGATATTCCATGCCGGCATCTGTCTGAAAACTGCAGGCCGGCTCAAGGGTCATGTAATAATTCTTGGTCTTCTGACTGACTTCTTTTGCAATCTCTTCTCCTGCCGTTTTATTCCCCACACTACCCACTTTCGGCATATGGAGTATTTCATCAATCCGGGTATATAAATCGTTATAGATAAGCGTTCTGTCATACTCCTCCATACGAATCGTAGGCTGAAACACGAAATTGCTCCCGGAAACAATCATAGGGAATCTCTGGAACAACTGTGACTCTTTCGCTATAACCTCCACACTAATACAATACTCCAGATAATCGCAAAATTTTTCACAAAAGTTCATAATGTCTCTGTCATAGCTAGACGAAAGCCGAAAGCAAGGAATATAATTTGTTGCAGCTCCATATCCAGATCCTGACCACTCTGCGTCCATATAATACTTCTGAAAGTAAATATCCGAGATGTATTTGAAATAGGCGTTCAGATAATTATCAACCAACGCAGCTTTGCCCTGTTCTACATAAAATTCGAAGTCACCCTCTTTTGGCTGATTAACCTGTGCACGGAATCGATACACCGAATTATGCTTGTTCTGAAACACCGTCTCTTCGCCATACCTCTCCTTAACCATGGCAATAACTTCCTCATCAGTAAACCAGGGCCCGGCTTTTTCACTGTGATTGGTTCCATCGAATCCAAGGATATATAACATATCCGGCTGTTCCTCACCGCTTACTCTAATCTTTACACAATCTTCTTCCCAATCAACCACAATATCATCACTCGCCAAACCTCCACCGTCATTAAGAACGCAAAAAGAATAGGCATTTATCTGTTTCTTCTCTTTATGTAGTACAACTTCTCCATCCACCGGTCCAAAAGGGAATCTCGCTTCCCCTACCTGATACACGATCAGTGTATAGGCTCCTTCTGTGCTTTTTGTAATTTCTGTTTTCTTATAGCGAAACTCATACCGTAAATATAAAAAAACAGATCCCAATAAAAGTATAAGTATTCCCAAAATCAAACCTACAATTTTCAGAAACTTTTTCAATCTTCCATCCTCCGTCAGTCCAGCTCTACAGAATCCCCATTTACAGTTCATCCAGGATTTCTTTCTTTTTCTGCTCATACTCTTCTCTGGTGATCAATGACTGCATATAAAGGCTGGTCAGTTTCTTAAGCCTTTCTTCTACACTTTCAGGTTCCTTCTTATCTGTCCTCCCAAAATTTTCTTCTGCTTCATAGGAATACCTTTCAAATCCGGTATGGTTAGTAACGGTGACATCTTCTCCATTCTCATCAATTTCAATCACATGGCTATCAATCTGCTTATCCGTAAAACCATTCCGGTAATGAACAAACGTAATGTAGCCGGCTACCGCGGTCCATAAAACACCAAATAAACCAAATATAGGAATTACAACAAACACCCCAATCAAGCAAAAAACAATTCCAACTACAAATGCTGCCTTTGACTGACCTTTTCCCGGTCTTACATGTATCTTTTTTGACATACTCCCACACTCCTATTTACTTAATGTTGCCAACAATTTCTGTGGCTCACTTTCATTGTATTACATATTTACCCTATTGTATAGATAATATTTGTGCACTATACTGGCGCAAAACGTACACCCCCCTCAAAAAAGCAAATACATAATTCTATTACAAGAATATCACATAGCGCTTTGAGTGTCAATAATTATTTATCGTTTCTCAATAAGCTCGCATATAAAAAGGCGTCGCATATACGACACCTTTTACACATTTTTTCTAATCGTTAGCCTTCAATCATAATGTATTTCTTCTCTTCTACAGCAGGTTTAAGCTCCTTTTTTGGTACGAACACCTTTAAGATACCATCCTCAAATTTGGCTTTGATATCCTCCTGTTCAACGGCATCTCCAACGTAAAAGCATCTGCTACACGATCCATAAAACCTCTCTCTGCGAATATACTTCTCCTCAGCATTCTTCTCATCGTTTTCATTCTTTATTGATGCACTAATTGTAAGATAACCATCCTTTAATTCTGCTTTCACATCCTCTTTCTTATATCCGGGAAGTTCAATATGCAATTCGTAGCCTCCGTCGCGTTCTTTTACATCGGTACGCATCTGCGTGGAAGCAAATTGGGGCAACCCGCCAATTCTTCTCATAGGCCTTGCAAAATCCTCAAAAAAATCATCAAACAGACTCTCTTTAAAAATACTGGGCATATACATCTCTATTTCCTCCATTACACTTCTGTGACTTGTTATCACACGTTATACTTATATTTTCTACATAACTTCAGAAATTATAAGAAAAATTTTCTTTATTAAAAGATTCACAGCCCTTTTTGTTCAATTGAGCAGTCCTCATCCCTTTGAATATCATACACATAATAATCCTGCACATAGTACGAATCCCTGCTAGTCGCTTGAATAATCACCGTGTCCTGATCAAACCAATAAGGTTTCCATTCATATACATCATTGGGATTTTGTCTGGCAAATTCCAGATAACGCATCTGTTCAAAGTCCAGTACACCAATATACTCATACTTGGAGCCAATCTCACCACCACTAACAAGCAGACGCTTTCCATCGGGACTGCTCTCCCACAACACATCCGAATACCTGTCTGCCGGCCAGGTAAATCCTTCCACAGAAATTTTCTCTCCATTAACCAATTCAATGACGGTTACATTACCTATCGCATCTGTCTCCAGCGCAAAGTGACTGCCGGTAAACATGGTTCCCCAGTGGACCGTGGTATCGAAACCGGACAGATATACGATTCCTGCCCCCTGTTCTCCCATTCTATTGGGCAGATTTGCAAAAAGCTCTTTCCGTTCCAACGTAATCAGATTGATGCTCCATGCACGATAAGCACCATCTTCCAATACCCAGCAAGCCAGTGTATCACCGATCAGGCTGCAGGCATCTGCAGGTTCTCCTGAAAGTTCCTCCACATTGTATAGTTGCTTTGTAACAAGGTCCACACAATAAATCGTCCCGTTTTCTTGCGCCAGAAGCATCTTACTGCCATCTTCGGAAACAGCCTGGTTACAAAGTCCTCCAAGTTTTTCTGCTCCCGTTCCTGCCAACACATCATTCATCTGACCCGTCTCCAGATTTAAGAGAACCGGATAAGATGTGGAAACAGCTCCAACATCTTCTGTAGGAATGGAGCACAAAAGTTCCACCAGCATGGAATCTGCGTCTCCCGGATTGGCCGGAATCCGGTAATCCTCTTCTACACCGATATAGGTAATTGCTACCTGTCCATTATGCACTGCCCAGTCAAATTCCAAATGAAACTCTTTTCCCAGTACGGTTATATCTCCACGAAAAGTACGTTCCTCCAGCTTGATAAACTCCCCTTTTTCTTCATAATAGGCATCATAGTGACTTCCCTGGTTCATCTCAATCTCATCCGTACAGATCACATAGACCCCCTCTCTGGCATGACCGGAAACCGGTGTATGTACATAGCGTCCCTCAATCACTCCCCCCAGAATACTTCTTTTCGACTCCACGTACATGGTATCAATGGTTACTTCCTCTATACCAGGAAGTTGCGGTACTACTTCTTCCTCCTTTATATGGAAAAACTCAATAATAATCTCCTTAACCGTCTCACGGAATTCTTCATTCACAGCCATGGCAGTTGCCACTGTGGTAGTGGTTGCCAGAATTACGATACCGATAAAGATTGCCGCACGTTTCATGATTGTGTACAGTATAGGTTCCCGGCGACCCTGCGCCTGCTTCCTTGTGGTGTACATCCCATCACTCATATCATCCAACCGTTTGAGAGCACTCTCTATGTATGCATCGTCAATATCATTCATAATTTCCAAGATACTACTGCTATATAGACCTTCCTTACCCCTACTCATGACAAATACCCCTCCTTTTCCAGACAGCTTCGCAGCTTTTGTCTTGTTCTGAAGAGCATGGATTTTGTTTTGCTCTCACTGAATGCAAACTTCTCACTCAGTTCCTGAACAGAAGCCAAAAACCAGTATCTGCACACAAACAGATCTCTTTCTGTCTCCGAAAGTGTACCCAAAAAGGTATTGATAAGCTGCAGCATTTCCTTGTGCTCCACACTCTTTTCCACCTCGTTGTCAGCTGCCATACACTCCTCCAGTTCTTCCAAAGCGAGGCACACCTGACCGCCGCCTCTCTTCTTTCGGTTTTTGGAATGCCACATATTTAAGCTGATTCGTCTGGTAATCTTGCCAACAAAGGTAGCCAAGACTTCCGGAAAATGAGGCGGGATGCACTCCCAGGTCTTAAGCCAGGTATCATTTACACTCTCATCGGCATCTTCTTTATTCATAAGGATGTTGTAAGCAACTTTGTAGCAATATCGGCCATACTTCACGGATGTTTCTTTGATGGCACGCTCATCGCGATCCCAATATAGCTTTACGATCTCTTTATCTTCCATCGTTCTCCTCCTTGTTATGTAGTAAAGGCCTTTCACCCTTATACACAACAAAAATTCATTCCGGTTGCAAAATCAATCCATTAAGCGCAATCACCTTCAGCTCCCATTGACCGGACCCGTTATCCACACCGGCAATCCATATCTGCCCGGTTGCCCCCATCATGATACCCTGATAATTACAAAACATTTCCCGGCAGCTCTCTGCCGCGATTCCGTCTACAAATGCCTGATTCAGCTTACCATCGATATCCATAGCCAGAAATTCCTCGCTGCTTTTGACCGACTTCCCACCAATTTGAATCGGATAGGCAAGCTTTACAGACAGAGACTCCCAATCCTTCAAAAGAACATCTTCTTTTATGCCGAATGCAAACTGCTCCACTTCCTTGGCAGAAGCAGAAGTAGCCACACTGTAGTAGCCTTCTGCTGTTTCCGGTCCGACTCCCAGCATGCGTTTTAACTCTTCTGTGAATGCCTCGTCTCCGGGCGCACAATCGTTTACTGTAAGCATTATATAAGACAATGCTCCCCCATCCTTCACTACACACAGATAGGTATTCGGAGATTTGGCTGAAACCCAGCCATCCTCATCTATGATGCTGTTTTCGTCAAGCTTCGAATTCTCCGGATTTTTTACTAAAAACGAATATTCTAATCGATACACTGTAACCGCTCTGTCATTAAGGAATTCTATGGATGTCTCATAATAATATTCTTCCGTCAGCGAATCGATTCTCCAGTTGATGTATCCCGATTCTTCCATTTGCGCAAACTGCTTGGATACTACTTCTTTCGCCATCGCAAGTGGAGTTCCGGTAACCGATACAGTCTCAGATATCATCCCCAATTCCTCTTCCTTAGGCTGATCCTTATTAGCTCTTACAATATAAGCTGCAAATCTGCCTTCCTCTTGCAATAGGGTGAGAACATCTGTATCAGTCAACTGTGCCTCGTAGAAACTCTGCCCGTTCTCTTTTCCGGTTCGCACAATATCCAATACCCCCTTACTCACAACCGCTTCTCCATCAAACATGGTAAAGGTAATTTTTGCAGATTTTGCCGTTTTCCTAAGCCACTTTCCCTCGATGTCGGGCTCCCAACAAAGTGGTTCTCCCTGTTCAAACCGCAACCCTTTCTCCCGTGGCTGGCCTTGTGCATGCGGATTCCACAGCATGCCATTATCACAGGAAGCCTCAATGTGGGAATAATGATCCACATCAAAAACAAAGTGAAAAGCATAGTGAACCGTTGCACTCATCATGGGGGAATATGTCCATTTGGCGACTACTGGCATTTTTTCAGCATTATTTATGGTCGTCTCAAAGGTGGACGGTACCAGCAACCAGGTATCCGTGTTTAGTTTGTCTGCAATCTGTTCCTCTGTTGCCTCTTTTGGCACTGAGAACAAATGTAGAATCTTTCCTTTCTCGCCAAGAACTACAATGCTAATCCCGCGTAAATCTGTAACGCCTTGCAACTGCTCCAGCCAGATCTTTTCACCCACCCTAAAGGCTGAACCATCTGCATTTTCCACACCACCACTTGAATTTGGACCGGTCACTTCAATGGTTTTCACACCTTCCTCACCGATCACAAGATAATATCCATCCTTGTCAGATGTATCTTCCTTTTCAGGATTTGTCAACAGTCCTATGCCTAGCGCGACACACGCGATCACCGCCACTAGTACCACCCAAAGTGTGGGTTTCTTCCAATGAGCCAGGTTACGGATACGTCCACCGGTATCACCCTCGCCAAAAGCCAATGGTACCCCTGCAATGATTGTCTTTCCGATTGCAAGACTTAAAAGGGATGCGGTATAGTCTGCCAGAATGTCATCGCCCAGTTTTTTCACCACAGCCTCATCACAGCTCATTTCCATATCCTTACCGGCATAGACAAAAGCCACCCAAACCAGTGGATTAAACCAATGGATGCTAAGGGCCAGAAATGCCAGCACTTTCATGATGTGGTCACCTCTTCGAATGTGGTGCTTTTCATGAAGGATGATATAGGACTGCTGCCGTTCCTGTGTATCAGAAGGCAGATAGATCTTTGGACGGATCAGCCCCATAACAAAAGGAGTTGTAATCTCATCCGCCAGATAAATGTTATCCCATAGCGGCGAAGCAATCAACAGCCTATCGCGCAGTCTAAAATAGGATGCCACACTATACACCGCCATAACCAGAACTCCGACCAACCATATATAGGTCCCAATGACTATAGGTGCCTCCAAAGAATCGGCTACAAGCTGTTCCTCCCCTTGGGGCAAGGTGTTATTGATTGCATTACTGACACCGGGAACCGGAAGCGTAACTGCTGTGAACTCTGTATGTACGATATTCTCCGGTACATAAGCAATGCTGCTAGTTCTGTTACTCGTATCGTCAGTCGGTACATTCATTAGCCCAAACAAAGAGAAACCAGACGCAATCGATACCGGGCAAAGTAAGCGGAATAAAACCACCGCCCACAGAGTATAGGAAATGACCTTTGGCGCCTTTTTGAGAAATAATCGGAGCAACAGCACGCAGACAATTGCAACACTGGCAGTCAGGCTCATATTCAAAAGCTTGGGAAGAAAAGTGTAAAAATTCATACTGTCACCTCCTGAAACCGTCAATAATTTTCTTTAAATCTTCAATCTCCGCGTCAGACATCTTCTTCCTGGACCCAAAAGCCGCCAGAAATGCCGGCAAAGATCCATCAAAGGTCTCCTCCACAAACCGCTCACTCTGAAGGGCATAGAACTCCTCCCGGGAGATCAGGGATGTGACGACTCCGCCCTTATTCTGAAAGATACCTCGCTCACACAACCGCTTCAAAACAGTGTAAGAAGTGGTGGCCTTCCAGCTTAGTTCTTTCTCAGCCATCTTCACAAGCTGGCCGGAAGTGATTGGCTCATTATTCCAGATGAAGTCCGCAAACTTAGACTCCAGAGACCCCATTTTTTTATTGCTCATAATAACCCTCCTATCACTCTACATATTGTAGAGTGATTATACTCTACAATATGTAGAGCATTTTGTCAATACCTTTATGAACATATTTCAGATTTTCTTTTCACTGTTACTTGCATTTTTTGTCAAAATCTAGTATTCTTATAGTAACAGGCAAGGATTGCCCAAAAAACATTGGAGGTAGCTTATGTCAAAAAATGTACAAGACATTCTGAATCTCATCAAAGAAAACAATATTCAGATGGTTGATTTTAAAATTGTGGACATCAACGGTCAATACCGTCATGTGACCATACCAGCTGAGCAGTTCAATGAAGACACCATCAAGGATGGTATCGGTTTTGATGCATCCAACTATGGTTATGCAGTGGTGGAGAAAAGTGACATGGTATTTATCCCGGATCTGGATACTGCAATGGTAGACCCTTTCTGTGGTATTCCTACCCTGTCCCTTACCGGTAATGCTATGATCATCGATTATCCGGAAAACAGACCACTGGATCAATATCCACGTAACATCGTTCAAGCCGCTGAGCAGTATATGAAAGATACCGGCATCGCAGATACCATGCTGATCTTGCCGGAATTTGAATTCCATCTCTTTGACAATGTGGGCTGGTCCGTACAACCGGGCAATATCTCCATGAACCTGGATACCAGCCAGGCCTACTGGAACAGCGATGTAGAAGGAAAGGGTACTATCGTACCTCACCAGAAAGCATATCACGTGGCCAAGCCTTTGGATACCTCTTATGAGTGCCGTTCTGAGATGTGTCTGGAAATGCAGAAGGCAGGCATTGCCATTAAATATCATCATCCCGAGGTAGGTGCTGCAGGACAGTTCGAGATTGAACCTATGCTGGGTCAGATGTCCAAGATGGCAGACAACACCATGATGATCAAATACATCATTCACAATACTGCCCTGAAATACGGCAAGGTTGCAACCTTTATGCCCAAGCCCGTTTACGGTGAAGCCGGCAACGGAATGCACGTACATATGTTATTATTAAAGAACGGTGAGCCTGTATTCTCAGATGATAACGGTTACTCCCACTTAAGTGAAGCTGCACACTACTTCATGGGTGGTCTGTTAAAGCACATTTCTTCCCTTTGTGCTCTAACCAACCCCAGCACCAACTCTTTCAAGCGCCTGGTTCCCGGTTTTGAAGCACCTGTGACTGTTGGTTATGCAACCTCCAACCGCAGTGCAGTCATCCGTATCCCGGCATATGCTAAGACCCCGGAGTTAAGACGCTTCGAGCTTCGTAACCCGGATGCCACCTGTAACCCTTACCTGTGCTACGCAGCGATCCTGATGGCCGGTCTGGACGGCATCAAGAACAAGATCGATCCTCATGCCAACGGTTGGGGACCTTACGATATGAACCTGTACTCCCTGTCCGACGAGGAGAAAGCCAAATTATCCTCCCTGCCCACATGCTTAGAGGATGCACTGGATGCACTGGAAGCTGATCACGACTACCTGACTGCAGGCGGCGTATTCCCTGAGCATCTGATCAAGAACTTCATCAAGCTCAAGAGAAAAGAGTGTCTGGAGATGGCCAAGATCCCTCATCCGGCTGAGTTTGACAGGTATTTTAATCTGTAAAATAATATCGTTCTCTTAACACCGTAAAAGATGGGTTTGTCACATGACAATCCCATCTTTTCATAATTGACATTATAAACTTTTTAACTCAAAGCACGATATAAATCTTCTCTTCTGTCTTTCTTCACAGGAAATCTGCTGCGATATTGTTCCACATCATCCACCAAATCATATAAGATCAGCCCCTCCGTATCTGAAAGCATCGAAAGCACCTGACCATCCGGATTGATTACACAGCTGTCACCGGAATAATACAAGGAATTAATCTGCCCCACACAATTCACTGCCAAAATATACACCTGATTCTCTATGGCTCTAGCCTGAAGCAAAGTTTTCCAATGACTACTTCTCTTGGCCGGCCAGTTGGCAGGCACTATGATCACATGGGCAGTTTTAGAAGCAATCTGAAAAATCTCCGGGAAACGCAGGTCATAGCAGATAAAGCTGGCACAAGGCACATCCCCCAGCACAAACGATGTAAGACGCTCTCCGCCACGAAACTTTAGATCCTCGCCTGAATATGAAAAGGGATGAATCTTCGCATAGTCTGACAGGCAAATGCCATGCTTATCAACAATCGTATAGTGATTCTCCGACTTCTGTCCACAGTCCTTTGCCCAACCAAAACCAATTGCTATCTGGTATTGTCGGGCAAGAGCACTTACTCTCTCGACCGTCTTCTCATCTGCTTCTTTTGTCACATCGGTATTCATGGAAAATCCAGTAAAACTCATCTCAGGCAAAAGCAAGAGATCCGCCTGCTTTTCGGAAGCCGCTTTCAACTGTTCTTCCACCTTTGCTATGTTAGCCGCCTTATCTTCCCATGCAATATGCATCTGATATAACGCAATCCTCATATAATCCCCGCCTTCCC
Organism: Acetatifactor sp.; assembly: GCA_045540075.1. Classification (GTDB taxonomy): domain Bacteria; phylum Bacillota; class Clostridia; order Lachnospirales; family Lachnospiraceae; genus Acetatifactor. The sequence continues at coordinate 36,007 of JAZQGM010000018.1, forward strand.
GCCTAGCCTTAATTTTACCAAAAAGACAGCATTTAAAGTCACTACTTTTAAATGCTGTCTCATCATGCTCATATTTTGTTTTTACTGTTTTACCCTATTTGTCTAAACTCTTCATCGTGGGGAACAGTAAAACATCTCTAATCGCCGGTGAGTTCGTCAAAAGCATTACCAATCTATCAATTCCATAACCGATACCACCGGTAGGAGGCATACCGATCTCCAATGCATTCATAAAGTCTTCATCGGTAGTATTCGCTTCCTCATCTCCAGCAGCAAGTGCAGCCTCCTGAGCCTTGAATCTCTCTCTCTGATCAATGGGATCGTTCAACTCAGAGTAAGCATTACACATTTCGCGGCCATAGATAAACAGTTCGAAACGCTCTACATAATCGGGCTTATCCGGCTTTCTCTTGGTCAGCGGTGAGATCTCCACCGGATGATCCATGATGAATACCGGTTGGATCAGATGCTCTTCTACAAATTCCTCAAAGAACAGGTTCAGGATATCGCCCTTGGTGTGGCGCTTCTCGTAGTGAACACCCTTTTCGTCAGCGATCTTCTTGGCTGCTTCTGTATCAGCAATTTCATCGAAGTCAACATCTGCATATTTCTTCACTGCATCAATCATGGTCATACGCTCAAAAGGCTTGCCCAGATCGATCATTGCTTCTGCGTAAGGGATCAGGGTAGTACCGCACACTTCCTGAGCCACATAGCGAAACATATTCTCTGTCAGATCCATCATGCCGTTATAATCGGTATATGCCTGGTACAACTCCATCAGGGTGAATTCCGGGTTATGTCTGGTGTCCAGACCTTCGTTACGGAACACACGGCCGATCTCATAGACTCTCTCCAGACCGCCTACGATCAATCTCTTCAGGTACAGCTCCAGTGAGATACGAAGCTTCACATCTTCATCCAGGGCATTGTAATGGGTCTCAAAAGGTCTGGCAGCAGCACCGCCTGCGTTGGATACCAGCATGGGAGTCTCTACCTCCAGGAAGCCTTCTCCTTCCAGGTAACGGCGGATAGCGCTGATGATCTTAGATCTCTTAACAAAGGTCTCCTTCACATCGCTATTCATGATCAGGTCTGTATAACGCTGACGATAGCGGATGTCTGTATTGGTGAGACCATGGAACTTCTCGGGCAGGATCTGCAGACTCTTAGTGAGCAGAGTCACCTTGGCAGCATGAATAGAGATCTCTCCGGTCTTGGTCTTAAATACTTCACCTTCGATACCTACGATATCACCCACATCATATTTCTTGAAATCAGCATAAGGCTCTTCACCCACGCTGTCTCTCGCTACATAAGACTGAATATTGCCGGGAAGATCCTGTATATTACAGAAAGACGCCTTACCCATGACACGTTTGGACATGATACGGCCCGCTACTCTGACAATCTGACCTTCCAATGCGTCAAAATTGTCCTTGATCTCTACACTGTGATGTGTCACATCATATTTGGTGATCTGAAAAGGATCCTTGCCTGCTTCCTGCAATGCAGCCAACTTCTCTCTTCTCACCTTCAACAACTGATTAATGTCCTGCTCTTGAACGTTATTATTCTGTGCTCCTGCCACTGTCTCCACTCCTTTATCTGATTAGTTACTTCTCTGTATCTCCAGTACTTTATAAGAAAAAGTACCTGCCGGTGTCTCTACTTCTACGGTATCTCCCACCTTGCAGCCCATCAGTGCCTTACCCACAGGGCTCTCATTGGAGATCTTACCCTTTAAGCTGTTCGCCTCAGTAGAACCTACAATCTTGTAGTCCAACTCTTCGCTGAATTCAATATCAAGAATCTTTACCTTGCAGCCAATGTTGATCTTATCCAGATCCACCTCGTCCTCTACCACGACTTCTGCATTCTTCAGAATCTTCTCCAGCTCTTCGATCCTCGCCTCGATATCACGCTGTTCATCCTTAGCAGCATCGTATTCCGCATTCTCAGACAAGTCGCCCTGCTCTCTTGCCTCTTTAATCTTCTGTGCCACTTCCTGACGCTTGAAGACCTTCAGCTCATGAAGCTCATCTTCGTACTTCCTTAATCCTTCATAAGTTAAAATGTTTTTCTTTTCCTGCATTTTGCTGTACCCTTCTTCCCTTTATTTTGCTATAACCGTTCTGGTGCACTTCTTCATGTCTTGTACACCTGTGCCCCAAATGGCAACAGTTCAGCCCGCGCCATTCGCAAAGGCGCGCCTTCGGCGCTCTCCGTCGCTTCGCGACTATCTTTGCTCATAATATGGCGCTCCGCTCATGAGCTTACACGTTCGCAAAATCATGCAAGCATGATTTTTGCTCTCGCATAAGCCCATGGCTGAACTGTTACCCTAATTAACTAAGGTATTATACCCATTTTTGCCCACAGTGTCAAGTCTTCCCCACTCTTCTTTCATAGAAAAATAGGAAGTTTCTCCGGATTTTACCAAAATTTTATGTTTTTTGGCTTCCAAAGAGTCCATATCGATCCATATCAAGCTTTTAACTACACCGGTGGGAGCAACTTTCTCTTCCCCTGTAAAATCAAGAACCAGAGCCGGTGTGTCGCACTCTAGCCTAAGTCTGCGGTATCCGGTCTTGTCCGAAAGCTGCTGTATGTTTGCTGCCAGCCCTTCCTCCCAGGCAAGCTCTTCCAGATAATCCATAAGCTGCACAGGGCACTCTCCCGCAACAATAAAAGTCAGTGTCCTGATCCTTTTGAAAAAAGATGCAAGAACCTGTGGCACATAATTTTCATAGCCCAGCACAAAACAGTGTACCTGTTCCTGACCAAACTTTTCCATTCCCTTTTTAAAAAGTATCCTGGCATATTCCACCCGATGATACTCCCTGTAGGCAGGATAGGGCCAAAGATTCTCCCATTCTGCCCTCATGCCTTTTTCCTTAAGCCACTTCTCCACGTTAAGATCATAGATTGTTTCTATGGAAGCACTGTATCCGAAAAAAGGAAGCAGCCAGCCCGGCAATTCTTTGGGCCAACAGGCATATCTCTTCTCAATATCCCAAGGTATGTTTACATACAGAATCTGCATACCTTCCAAAATCAATGTCTGACACTCGCCGGATCGTAAAGTCATATGAAACACCGGCAGTTCCTGTCTTTGCCTTTTGTCCATTTTCAGGTAAATAATCGTATCCATGATACCAATATATGATGAACGGATCTATTCTATACCTTAGATTTTATTCCCCAAAAATTGTGTCTACCGCCGAGATTAGTTCCTCCATACTCTCTATGGTATTGATGGTCTGGCGGAATCTGGCAGAATGGGGCATCCCTACCGTATACCACGCCAAGTGTTTGCGCATCTCTCTGACTGCCGTATACTCTCCCTTTACCTTAAGCTGTAACATAGCATGTCTAAGGATCAATTCCTTTTTCTCTCTTGCTAACGGCTTGGGAAGAAGTTCTCCGGTCTCCAGGAAAGAAACCACTTCCCTGAAGATCCATGGATTACCCTGGGCAGCTCTTCCGATCATCACACCATCGCATCCTGTGTGTGCAAGCATTGCCGCAGCGGCCTGGGGGCTGTCCACATCACCATTACCAATCACCGGAATCTTTACTGCATCTTTCACTGCTGCGATAATATCCCAGTCCGCTTTTCCACTGTAATACTGCCGCCTGGTGCGTCCATGGACGGCCACAGCTGCCACACCACAGCTCTCTGCGATCTTGGCAATCTCTACTGCGTTCACACAGGAGTCATCAAAGCCCTTACGGATCTTCACCGTAACAGGCTTTTTCACCGCTTTCACCAGCCCTGTCAGGATCTGCTCCACCAGCTTTGGATTCTTCATAAGCGCAGAACCTTCTCCATTATTTACCACCTTGGGCACCGGACAGCCCATATTCAGATCCAGAATATCAAAAGGCTTCTCTTCGATCCTTTTGGCCATTTCGCTTAAAATATCCGGCTCTGAACCAAAAAGCTGCAAAGAAACCGGTTTTTCCTGAGGGTGGATCTCCATCAATTCTTCGGTATTCTTGTTATTGTATAAAATGGCTTTGGCACTGACCATTTCCATACAGATCAGACCGGCTCCCTGCTCCCTACATAACAGACGAAATGGCAGGTCTGTTACGCCTGCCATGGGAGCCAGTATGACATTGTTATCCAAAGACACTTTGCCTATCGTTAATTTACTCATACAATACACCCTATCTGCGGTTTTTCTCATAAATGATCCTAAGACCATCCAGCGTCAGGGCACTGTCATATACATCGATTTCTTCTGTCTCATCAGAAATCAGCCTGCCCAGTCCGCCGGTTGCAACCACCTTCAAATCTGCCAGACCACTCTCTTCTTTGACTTTGCGGATAATATACTCTGTCTGACCGATCTGCCCGTATACCAACCCTGCCTGCATACTGGTAATGGTCTCCTGGGCAAGAATGGACTTAGGCTTTTTGATCTCAATCTTAGGCAGCTTGGCTGCCTGAGACCACAGTGCTTCAGAGCTGATCCGAATGCCCGGAGCCGTAATACCTGCTGCAAAATGCCCTTCTGCCGTCACCAGATCATAGGTAGTGGCTGTACCGAAATCAATGACTAGCACAGGCCCACCGTATTTCTCATAAGCTGCTACCGCATCCACGATTCTGTCAGCGCCGATGGCCCTGGGATTCTCAGTAATGATCTTGATACCGGTCTTTAACCCGGGACCTACCGTCAATGTCTTCACACCTACGTAACGCATGATGCCACCTGTGAGAGAATGCATTACATCCGGAACTACGCTGGCAACGATACAGCCCTCGATCATTTGGGTACTGATTCCCTTGGTATTCAGAAGCGTGGTCAGCATCACACCATATTCATCCGATGTTCGGGGTGTCTTGGTCATCATCCGGAACGTAGCCTTAAGTTCCTCACCATCGTACACTCCCAGGGTCAGGTTGGTATTTCCCACATCAATCACTAAAATCATTCTTCTTCCTCCAACAGACTTGAAACATCCTCTTTCAGGATAAATACCCGATAATACAGACTCAAGGATTCCAAAAGATCCTGTCTTTTCCTGCGGATTTCTCCCACCAAAAGACCACTGGATATCTCATCATAATAAAAATCATCTTCCTCTGCATTGGTTTCCAGAGATAAGGTACCATCCTCTTCAAACACAATGGTAAAGATACCCCCCACCTCTTCTGTAAAAAGTACACAGATGATCCTAAGCTCATCCTTAATAGAATCCGGTATGGCATTAAACTGCTCATTAAAATAATATTTCTGCTCATAGGCATTGGCTCCACAGAGCACCACCCTGTTATCATCCATAAATATATCTCCTAAACATAACCATAGATTCCCCGGACGGAAACTTCACCGGCATAGACCTGCAATACTGTACCGTCAGCAGTCTCTACCAGAAGCTCTCCTGTTTTAGTTATACCCTTAGCTTCACCTTCATATTCTCCTTTGGGGTCCAGGACTCTTACCCGGGCATCTCGGTTGATCAACATATGGTTGTAACTATCTAAAATCCCCGTCAGATCCTGACAGAGCATAAGACTGTCATAGTCCTCTTCAAAGGCATTCATGATTTCGACAAGCAAGTGATTTCTTGATAACTTCTGCGACCTGCCATCCTCATCCTCCAGACTGGTGGCCTTATATGCAAGCTCCGGTGCAAAATGCTGTGACCTCACATTGATACCTACACCTATGACCACATAATAGCCTCCATCCTTCTTAAGCCCCATCTCCGTAAGAATTCCACAGACCTTCTTGCCATTTACCACGATATCATTGGGCCATTTAATCTTGCAATCAAGCCCTGTCTTGCGTGCTATGGCTTTACATACCGAATGTGCCATGGTAATGGTCAGCATAGATGCTTTATCCTGCACAAGGTCAGGCCGCAAGATCAATGAAAAATAAATATTGACACCTGCCGGGCTCTCCCAGTTTCTTCCCCGTCTGCCCCTGCCTGATGTCTGAAGATCAGCTACGATCATTGTCCCGTGGGGCGCACCCTTCTCCGCCTCTTCTCTGGCCCGCAGATTGGTAGAATCTATGGATTCGTAAAACGTCAACCTGCTACACACCCATTTCGTTGTAAGCAGATCCCTAATCCCTGCAAGATTATAATCATCTGTCCTCATTCCTTAAGTCTCCGCTGTCCTACAGCGTCGCAGCCATAACAGCCTTAATGGTATGCATGCGATTCTCAGCCTCTTCAAATACAAGAGACTGGGCAGACTCAAACACTTCATGAGTGACTTCCATCTCGGTAATGCCGAATTTCTCTGCGATCTGCACACCAATCTTGGTATTCAGATCATGGAAAGCAGGCAGACAATGCATAAAGATTGCATGTTCCCCGGCATTATCCATGGCTGCCTTATTTACCTGATAAGGTTTCAGCTCTGCAATTCTCTCAGACCACACCTCATCCGGTTCACCCATGGATACCCATACATCGGTATAAATCACATCTACACCTTTTGTTCCTTCCATCACATCTTCTGTCAAAGTGATGGTGCCACCGGTCTGAGCTGCGATCTTACGACACTCTTCCACCAGCGCACTGTCCGGAAAATACTTGGCGGTGGTGCAGGCTGTAAAGTGCATACCCATCTTCGCACAGGCCACCATCAGGGAATTACCCATGTTATAACGTGCATCGCCCATATAAGTCAGCTTGATCCCTTCCACATGACCGAAATGCTCCCGAATGGTCAAAAGATCGGCAAGCATCTGGGTAGGATGAAACTCATTGGTCAGACCATTCCACACCGGCACCTTAGAATACTTGGCCAGTTCCTCCACAATATCCTGCCCAAAACCTCTATACTCGATTCCCTCAAACATTCCGCCCAGCACTCTTGCTGTGTCTGCAATGCTCTCCTTCTTTCCAATCTGAGAGCTGGAGGGATCCAGATAAGTGGTACCCATTCCCAGATCATGGGCTGCCACCTCAAACGCACATCTGGTACGAGTACTGGTCTTCTCAAAAATCAGCGCCACATTCTTGCCACGCAGTGTATCCACGGGAATGCCCTGCTTCTTCTTCGCCTTTAAGTCTGCGGCCAAATCTAATAAATATGTAATCTCTTCTGATGTAAAATCCAGAAGCTTTAAAAAATCACGTCCCTTTAAATTCATCCTATAAACCTCCTAATGGCATATACAATAACTATATCTCATTCATGGCGCAAATGCAAGAGCAGAATGCGTCAAAGTGTAATTTTTTCGCAAAAAACAGGCAAGGGACGCCCTAATAAGTGAAAGGGCGTCCCTATGCCTATATTTTTACCGTACTTTACTTGGCAGTTTCTTTCAGAGTAGCAGCCAGGCTGGCGATACCTTGTAATTCTGCGGGAAGCAGAATGGTGGTAGCCTGACCGTCGGCTACTTTGGAGAAGGCTTCCAGGCTCTTCATCTTGAGAACAGCTTCATCGGCGCCGGCTTCTTTGAGCATGCGGATACCGTCCGCGTTAGCCTGCTGTACTTTTAGGATAGCCTCAGCTTCACCTTCCGCCTCGCGGATCATCTTTTCTTTCTCAGCTTCTGCGCGAAGAATAGCGGACTGCTTCTCAGCCTCTGCACGCAGGATGGCAGATTCTTTTTCACCTTCTGCCACCAGCACCTTGGCTTTCTTCTCACCTTCAGCTCTGGTTACAGCTTCACGTCTCTCACGCTCTGCTTTCATCTGCTTCTCCATGGCGTTCTGGATCTCAGCGGGAGGAATGATATTCTTTAATTCTACACGGTTTACCTTGATGCCCCAAGGATCCGTTGCAATATCAAGAGCTGCACGCATCTTGGTATTGATGGTCTCGCGGGAAGTCAATGTCTGATCCAGTTCCAGATCACCAATGATATTACGAAGAGTGGTGGCTGTCAAGTTCTCAATAGCCATCATGGGATTCTCCACACCATAGGTAAACAGCTTGGGATCCGTGATCTGGTAAAATACTACCGTATCGATTCTCATGGTAACATTATCCTTGGTGATCACCGGCTGAGGCGGGAAATCTGCCACCTGCTCCTTCAGATTCACCCTTCTGGCCACCTTATCGATAAAAGGCACCTTGAAGTGAAAGCCTACTGACCATGTGCCCTGATAAGCACCCAGACGCTCTACTACATAAGCCTGTGCCTGGGGCACGATCTTGATACAGGAAATTGCCACCCAGATTAATATTAAAATAACAGCGATTAAAATAATTTCCATACCCTACTCCTATCTGTGTGTTCTACACACTGAAAAATTTGTTAATAAACCCCCGAACCTGAAATTATGCATTTCCCGATTCCCTTACCATCAGCTTTACACCGCTGACAGATACTACGGTTACAACAGCTCCTGCTTCGATGGACTTACCTGCCTCAACACTTCTAGCCGTCCACTCCTGACCATTCACAGTCACCTTACCCTTAGCCTGCAGATTATCGATCTCTTCCGTCACGATCGCCTGCTTCCCCACAATGCTCTCCACATTGGTTCTGATGCGATCCTTGTTAAAATACCTGACTGCAACCGGTCTTGTAAAGATAATTAGCACAAGAGCCACCAGGAAGAACAGCACGATCTGAACAATGATCGGTGCATGTAAGAGCGCGGCCAGAATCGCTACCAAAGCGCCTCCTGCAAACCAAATGGTGGTAAGCCCCATGGTGGCCATCTCAATCCCCAGCAATACGATCAAAAGCACAAGCCAAAAAATAATCTGTTCTACCATGTTACTCCTCCTTTCCTGCCACATTTTTGTTATCTATAGTTTACTACATTTCCTTCATTTACGCAATGGAAAATTTTAAAAGGTCCCCTGCGTAACACAAGGGACCTTGACTGCACATCCGGCGTATTCTTCATGGATGTACCTTGGATTCTTTAGTAAAATACGTGATTACCAATGATCAGACCTTCACGGCCGTTGACACGACGGAAGTGGGTCAGATCTCCTACATTGGAAACACCGGAAAGCGCTTCCTTTGCAGCTTCGATACAACTTTCGTAAATCTTACCTGATTCTAACACTCTATTCAATTTACCGGTCATAGCTGGCGTAAATTGACCGGATGCATAGATTACACCGTGAATGGTGTCAGGATAAGCTTTGTTTCGCACGCGGTTCATGACTACCGCACCTACAGCCACCTGTCCTTCATAGCTCTCCCCGCCTGCCTCGCAATGGATCAGTGCGGCCAAAAGCATAGTGGTATCAGCATCTGTGGTATACTCACCATAATTCACATGACGTTTTGCTTCCTTCTCAGCCTTCTCTCTGGCCTTGATCTCCTCAAACGTCTCCCCGGTATCGATCAGGAAATCCAAAGTCACATAATCAGAAGATACGTAACCGTCCTTTCCTTCATAGTCAATGCAAATCCATTTATTTTGCTCTATGGACCCTTCCACAGATTCCTCCACAGACTCTTCTATGGATCCTTTGGATACTATGGATACTACTTCAACTATCTCTCCCTTAGGGAGAATACCGTACACACCTGACTCAATATTGGCTTCCTTACGGACACGGAGCGCATCATCCAAATGAGCAACCATCTTGCCCACACTATTGGCCAGGCTTTCCGCCTCCTCACCGAACAGCAGATATTCATCCTTCGCCCACCCGATGAGATTGCCGGACTGTAATTTGGTCCAACCATCTCTTCTCTCTAAGATGGTACCGCCACAGTCCTTATATAACTTTCCTACTTTTTCTGCATTTTCATCTGCTTCACTTCTGATATTGAGCGCGTTCTTTACATTTGCCATGACTCTTGTAGATTCCGGCTCTTTCTCAGTGGTTACTTTCTCAGCTGTAACATTCACTGACCCGATGCTATAAGTTGCACTGGGATCCAGTATGGCTGCTACACCGCCATTCAAAGAATCCAGGTAATTCCTCTTGCTGCCAGCTTGTGCGGTCATGCCTGTCTGCGCTGTCAGGGTTACGGATAATACCAGTCCCAACAAAGCTACAAGCAGCCTTCTGCTTCTTGCCATTTTCTTTACCTCCAACAAATCTCAACGTACTGCGTTATAAACACATGATAAGTTTATCAGGTTTATAACTAAATTATTACATAATTGTTAAATTTGTTACGGGTGTTATAATAGCAAATGTTTCCCGGTTTGTCAACCCCAAATTTTTCCATGTAAAAATCACAAGTTCTTGGACTTCTCCACACAAGCCTCTATAGCATCCATCACTGCTGCCCGAAAGCCCTTTTCCTCCAGCACTTTCACAGCCTGTATGGTAGTTCCTGCCGGAGAGCACACCATATCTTTCAGCTCACCGGGGTGCTTGCCGGTCTCCAGTACCATTTTGGCACTGCCAAGGACTGCCTGGGCTGCAAATTCATAGGCCTGGGCTCTTGGCATACCTTCTGCCACAGCTGCATCAGCCATAGCTTCGATGAACATAAATACATAAGCAGGGGAACTGCCGCTGACCCCTACTACCACATCCATCAAGCGCTCCGGTACCACACTGGCGGTACCAAATGCCTGAAGCAGACAAAGTACCTCAGAAAGTTCCTCTTTCGTCACGTTGTCAGAAGGGCACACACCGGTGCAGCCTTCCAGAACCAGTGCCGGGGTATTGGGCATACAGCGGATAATTTTCAGCGACCTGTTTCCAAAGGCTCCATACAGGTAGTCCAGAGTTTTACCGGCAGCGATGCTTACGATCAACATTTCTTCTGTCACCACATCCTTGATCTGGTCAATCACTTCCCCCAGAAAACCCGGCTTCACTGCCAGAAACAGGATGTCCGCATTCCTTACCACCTCGCGGTTATCCAGCGTCACATGCATGCCGAATTTTTCCTTTGCGGCATTCAGGGCTTTTTCAGTTTTGTCTGAGCCCCAGATTGCACTCTGCTCTGCCACACCTTTCTTAAGCATACCGCCAATGATGGCACTGGCCATATTTCCAAGTCCTATAAATCCGATTGTCATAATTTTGCTCCCTAACCTTTCCAAATTTTAAATCCGTTGTCTATGAGCCTCATACATTAAAAGTGCTGTAGCTATGGCTGCATTCAGCGATTCTACCTGCCCTTCCATGGGAATCTTGAGATAATGTTCTGCCATGTCAGCCGTCTCTTTTTTCAGACCGTTACCTTCATTTCCGATCAGGAAAGCGGAAGGCTCTCTGAAGGAGAAGCTGTCATAATATTTCTCACCTTTCAAGTGGGCTGCATAGGTATGTATGTCCTTTTTGTGCAACATGCCCAAGGTATCAGCCATATTGTCCACATACACAAAAGGTACTCTATAAATAGAGCCCATGGTGGCTCTGATCACTTTAGGATTAAAGATATCCACCGTTCCAACCGACATGATCACACCTGTGATCCCTGCCCCTTCTCCTGTTCGCACAATGGTTCCCAGATTTCCGGGATCCTGCAGATCCTCCAATACCACAAACAGAGGATTCTCCCGGGCTAAAAGTTCTTCTAAATGATACTTTGGTCTCTTCAAAACTGTCAAAACGCCCTGTGGTGTCTGGGTATCAGACATTTTGTGAAATACCTCTTCCGATACCGTCTCATAGCCGGTCTGTACAAGCTTCTTCCATATAAGCGGATTCTGCTTCGCTTTGTCCAGACAATCTGCTGACATATAAATCTCCCGGATCCATTCTGTCGGTGCTTCCTCCAACATCTTAAAGCCTTCTGCAAGAAAAATGTCAGATTTCTTACGTTCTTTTGCTTTCATCTGCCACTGTACTACTTGTCGTACCTTCTGATTCGATGTGCTGGTAATCATACACCTCTCCTTTCTAACAAATTGCAAGAAAGGCTGCAACGCCACCTCTATGCGGCAACACTGCAGCCTGCTCGTAATAACACCCACTAATGACGTTCAGTCAGCGTCCATTCACAAAGCTTCCACTGGTCAAACTCTTACAATAAGTGCGCCACTTCCCACTCATATTCATTGATATCCTTGTGCATGTTCAGAGCCTCTTCTATATCAAAGTCCACAAATTGTCCATGTTGACGGGCTACCACTCGATTAGTCTTGCCTTTCAGTAGAATATCTACAGCATAGGCACCCATGATGGAAGCATAATAACGATCCTTACATGTAGGATTACCGCCTCGCTGGATGTGTCCTAAAATGGTGGCACGGGGCTCTATACCGGTAGCCGCGTCGATTCTTCTGGCCATAGAGGTAGAATGACCGAT
>JAZQGM010000019.1:0-4061 GCA_045540075.1 Acetatifactor sp.
CTCCTATTCTCTCTTTCAGATCTCTTGCAGCCTTCTCATTCCACATTCCTACTATAAGAGGCCGAAATTCTCTTACCTGTTCTTCTATTTTATCCAAACTGGAGCCTGCTGCCAGCGCCACCACCTGAAGATCCGGATTGGCTCTGACGATTTCCAGTGTCTGGGTACCGATGGAACCTGTGGAACCCAATATGGCAATTTTCTTCATAATGTACCCCCTTTAAAACCGAATCATCAAAATCGTTAGAAAATAAATCATCGGTGCCGTGACGATCATACTGTCAAAGCGGTCCATGATCCCACCATGTCCCGGAATCAGCTTTCCATAATCCTTAATCTTGGCATTACGCTTGATGGCTGAAGCTGCCAAATCTCCCACCTGGCTCATCACTGCGCCCACACCACAGATAAACGCAATGATCCACATCACCGTCTGATCCGGAAATAACGGTTCTACAAAGAAATAACCGTACCACCCACCAAGAAGCGCTGCCCCAAGGACACCGCCGATACAGCCTTCCAGTGATTTCTTGGGACTTAAGCGCGGGAATATCTTCTTCTTGCCAATGAGCATTCCCACCACATAAGCACAAGTATCACATCCCCAGGAACTGATGATGATCATCCATACCATATAGATACCCCGGGGACACATTCTGGTCAGATACACAAAAGAAAGCATCACCGGCGCATACATAAAAGAAAAAAAAGCCCCTACTAAGTGCTCGGCCCTATATTTGGGGAACGCCACCACATAAGAAAACATCATAGCCATAAATACGCCTACGATACACATCAGTAACAGCACCTCTGTTCCAGAGAAAAAAGCAATGGTATAATAAATTATAATCCCGGTCATCCCGATGATTTCCAACAGATTCAGCCTCTTATCCTCTTGCTCTGTTCCCGGATTTGCTTGATTCTCCCCTGACACTTTCAGCACCTTGGTAAGTTCCCGATAGGCGATCAGAGAAATCACCAATAGAATCCCGGCCAAAGCCGGCCCTCCTAGGCCAAGTGCCAGTATTGCTATGATGATCAGCACAATGCCACTTATTAATCTTGTTCCAAACACTTACATTTCCTCCCTTAATCCTTAGGACAACTGTCCTCATTCCTTGATAAGGCCGTATCTTCTGTCTCTATGATTATATGCTTCCACTGCCTTGACCAATTCTTCTTTGGTAAAATCAGGCCATGCCACCGGTGTAAAATAGAACTCCGTGTATGCAAGCTGCCATAGCAGAAAATTGGAAATCCGCTGCTCATTACAGGTGCGGATCAACAGATCCGGCTCAGGAATTCCGGCGGTATCCAGATGATCTGAGATACAAGCCTCATTCAAATCGGCCTCACTAAGACTTCCTTCCTTCACCTTATCCACAATCCTGCGCATCGCCCTCACCAGTTCATCTCTTCCGCCATAATTAATGGCAATCTGAAAATGAAGGCCGTCATTATCCTTCGTAGCCTCCTCCAGCTCTTGGATTCTGGTACGGATATCCTCATCCAGACGGGATTTCTCGCCCAACACCCTGACACACATCCTGTTCTTCTCAGCAGTCTTTAAGCAGGTCTTCATATAATTACGAAGCAACTTCATCAAAGCGTCCACTTCTTCTTTCGGACGATTCCAGTTCTCCGTGGAAAAAGCATACACCGTCAGATACTTTATCCCCATGCGATAGGCTTCTTCACAGATGGTTTCCACGGTTTTCGCTCCCTGTACATGACCGTAATTACGGGGCATCCCTTTGGCCTTAGCCCAACGGCCGTTTCCATCCAAAATAATAGCCACATGAGATGGCATCTTCAATTCATCACTCATAATATACCCTTCCTTATAGCAACTATCCGGTGAGGCTTCCTCACACTTTGGCCGCCTCTGATATGCGCGAAAGGAGCAGAATCTGCTCCTCTTAGTTCGCTTAGTGTTACAAAAAACGCTTAGGCTTATACTGTCATGATCTCTTTGGACTTCTTTTCCATCAAAGCATCCACATCTTTGATATATTTATCTGTTTTCTTCTGAAGCTCATCAGTCAGCTGCTTGATCTCATCCTCAGAAACATCCTGCTTACTCAGCTTCTTGAAAGCATCGTTGCCGTCACGTCTGATATTGCGGATGGCAACCTTAGCATCTTCACCTTTCTTCTTTACTTCCTTCACCAGATCTTTTCTGCGCTCCTCGGTAAGCTCCGGGAATACCAGTCTGATCACGCTTCCGTCATTGGAAGGGTTTAATCCCAGATCAGAAGTCAGGATTGCTTTCTCGATGGCTTTAATAAGGGACTTCTCCCAAGGTGCGATCTGAATGATACGTGCCTCAGGAACCGTAATATTACCTACCTGCTGGATCGGAGTAGGCACACCGTAATAATCTACTTTCAGCTTGTCCAATACATGTGGATTGGCACGTCCTGCACGGATGGTCATATAATCTGCTTCCAGATATTCTACTGTTTTGTTCATCTTGTCATCATACTGCTGTAATCTTGCGTCCATTTCTATATCCTCCATTCTGCCGCTTTTTTAGCGAATAATTTCTTTTCTACCGCCGTAAAGCGATTCCTGCCTTTCTTCGCAGGATTTATATGTCTCGATTTACTTCTTAATAAATCGCTCAGACCGTTACCTTAGTACCACTAAAATTACCCTTTACCGTATTCACAATACTATTCTCTTCATTTAAACCAAACACCCACATAGGCATCTTGTTATCCCTTGCCAGGATAGACGCCGTCATATCCACTACCTGCAGATTCTTAGCTACCACCTCATCGATACTGATCTCATCAAACTTCTTCGCCTGAGGATTCTTAGCCGGGTCACTATCATAGACACCGTCAATTGATTTGGCCAGAAGAATCACCTCTGCATCAATTTCGATGGCTCTTAACACCACACCGGTATCCGTGGAAAAATAAGGGTGTCCGGTACCGCCTGCAAAAAATACGACCATCCCTTTCTCAAAGCACTCATTTGCCCTGTCCTTAGAGAAAAGCTCCGTAAATGCACCACATACAAAAGGTGTCAGCACACTGGTCTTCATTCCTACAGAGCGGAAAACCTCCGATACATAAATACAATTCATAACCGTAGCGAGCATACCGATCTGGTCTGCCTTGGTACGATCAATATTCTCACTGGTGCGGCCGCGCCAAAAATTACCGCCTCCGGTAACGATTCCCACCTGAATACCGGCATCCACAAGCTCCTTTACCTGAAGAGCCACTTTTCTGACAGTAGCTTCATCAAAACCTGTCTTCTTAGGACCGGCAAGGGCCTCACCGCTTAATTTTAACATAATCCGTTTCATTATTTCCTCATTTCTGCAGTCCGCTTCACGTCGGCTGCTTGTAAAATCACACTAACCTGAAAGAATTATAACATATTCTAACAAGTTGGGAAAGACAAAAATGAAAAAAATTTTGCCTTACAAAAAACTCCCCTCTCAGGCAAACAAGGTACTTCAATCCACTTGTCCTCCTCAAAGGGAAGCATAAAACTTCAACCAATCATTCACTTATCTTACACGCACACACTAGCTTCCAACTGCTGCTGAATAAAATCTTCCACCTCATCTCTGGGCATAGACAAAGCCACTGCCATTTCCCCATAGAGACAATCCTGTGCAATTTTCAAATACCTTGCATCCACCGCCGTCACCTTCCGCCCGGCCTCAATACGTTTCTGCATCCTACTCCAAATGGTCTTGATAATCTTCACCCATTCCTCACACAGATCCGTTTTTAAACAATTCTTATACTCCTGCTCCAAAAACTTTTCATTAGAAATAGTGATCAGCGGAACCTGTGGCATCCTCTCAATCAATTTCTGAGCCTCTTCATACGTCAAAACTCTGCGTAGCGCCCTCCCCGCCGTATCTACCGGCACATAAACCGTACTCGCCACCATATACAGCGGTTTTAAAATATAATATTCCCGCATCTTATCTACTCCTGAAATGTCAAGCGTAGTAATCTTCTCCACACTACACACACCTTTGCTACCACATACTACTTTCTCACCTATCTGAAACACACAAAGCCTCCTCTCTA
>JAZQGM010000020.1:0-19805 GCA_045540075.1 Acetatifactor sp.
AAAGAAAAACATTGATCTTATCGCCGTCAAATAAGCCGTCAACATTTCAGAACCCCAGTAAATATGCGGCTTCACAGCACCTTTCGCAGAGTAGATAACTCTACGAAAGATAAGAAAGGCTTGATTGAATGGCGGAAAAATACTTATTATCCATAGAAAACAGAATGCGTGTTTGTACCTATTGCTCTAAAAACTTACGCAGATTGCGAAAAAACTTAAAAATGAATCAAAAAGAACTAGCGGAAGCGGTTGGCACAACACAAAGGCATATTTCCGAAATCGAAAATGGAAAAGCAAAGGTTTCATGGACACTTATGTTGGCCTTGTCTACGATTTATCTTTTACATTTCAATAAGTTGTATGAAGATAACATACAGTCAAGTGAGAAAAAGGCTTATAAAGCGGCTGATGGGGAACTTGAGTTTGAAACAATGTTGAAAGAACTGAGGATGGAGCTTGGCTGATTAATGTTTTGGCATAAGAATTCATTTATCTGATGACATATATAGTTATAAGTTTTCTCCTACGCTTATGAGTGTGCTGGATGGTGGGACTTCTATTCTACTATGAGTGGAGAGAAAATTTATATATAAATTAAAAGAAGACCCAAGTCAAGGGTTTTCGGGCATTTGACACATGCCTGAACAAATAATTAATGAAGGAGAAGAAGACAAGATGAGAAAGAACGTATGGAAACGTTGTTTGGCAATGTTCCTTTCAGCTACTATGTTTTTCGCATCAGTAAAAGTCACTCTGGCTGACACTGTCGAAACAAAATCACTTGGTGAGATTGTTGCAGAATATTATAAAGATGCCGGCAAGATTACGTCAGATGAACTGACTATTTTGACTGATGCTGATCTGAAAGTCAACGAAACCAAATATGATTTCACTGCACCAGCTGAGACTTTGGAGACAAAGGTTACTTTAGATGTTGCAACAAAGACCATCAGGGCTGAAAACTATGAAGCTGCCGGGATTAAATGGAGTCCTATGAAAGCTATGGTAATCTACTCTGATGGAACAGAAGACGAAGAGGCGAGCGGAGCCGGCGGTGTGTTTACCTATGAAGGAGAAGGCACTGTAAAAGAGGTAAAGGTTACATATCAATCCAGCATTGAGATGACTGCTTCGGCGCAAGTAGAGCTGTTAAATACTTCCCGATATATATATGACGGAACAGAGACTGTTCTGTTTGTTGTAGATGATCCGGTAATAGCCGAATATGCAAAGAAGATTCAATCGGCTACTACCTATTTGAATGCTGCCTTAGGGGCATTTGATACCGTAAAGGCTGATCCTATTGTTTCACAGATGGTAGCATTAGGAGAAATTACACTGCCTTCTGATGATGCAGTTGCAGAGGTTGACGGATATGTCAGCACACTTGAATCAAGATTTGAACTGGGAGATTGCGTTGATGCTTATGAAAGCAGCACCAATGATGCATTATATTGGGCGGCAAACGCATCAGTTGTCATGAACAGTATCGTTGGTACCTATGATGCAATTTCTGCATTATCTGTCTGTCAGACATTAGCTGATATTGGTTCCTTATTGCAGAAAGTAGGAAACAGTGTAAGTAATTCTGATGCTACTAATCTTGGAGGAAAGATTATAAATGATTATATTCCGACCTTCAAGAATTATGTTGCTGATGAAGTGATTCAGGAAGTGAAGGAAGATACGGCTTCATTTTATGCAGACAAGACAGGTCTGATTGTAGAGAATCCGGTTGATGGTATTACTCTTCCCAGAAGATCATCCAATATTGGTGATTACGATGTGAATGATATTATCACCACGTCTTTCCCTGTTACCACAACAGATATTACAGTACAAGCAAGTAATCGCATCATTACAGTAAATGTTGTTGCAACAGTGATTGGCGAAAACAATGCAGAGATAACTTTGGATGAAAAGTCTGATTCCTTCGTAGTATCAGTAGGAACCGACTATGCAAAAGTAAAAGCGGAAGCCGCAGAAAAAGTGGGAGCTATGATTTCTGAAATAGAAGCTTCCGGTGCTTATAATCTGGATAAATTTAACAATTCCGATGTATATGATCCAATGTATTACGATTGCCTCGTTACAAGTGATATGGGTTCGACAGTGGAAAGTAACGCAGATATTAATGTTACCTATACACCGAAGAAATACTCCGTAACCTGTACAGAGGAAGGTGCGGATGTAGAGCTTGTTGCAGGAAACCAGGCTCCATATGGTTGGGTGATCGACTTCCCGGATGCTGCTGAAGATGGGATGAGTTATGAATATGCAGTTGTGGGTACTGCGAATGAAGTTTACGAGCAGACTGAAGCCTATGTTGTACGAGGTGAGGTAAGCTTTACCAGAACTATTGACAAGGCAAAAGAGCCTAAGAAAGTTAATGCAATTGCAGCTGAAGACTATAAGGATCAATTGAATGATACTGCAGAGAAAATTCTGCTTAGTTCTGCACTTGACAGTGTTGGAATCAGTGCACGAGTGCCGGAGGATGGTCTGGTTACACTTGCCAGTTCTACTGTAGTGAATGTACCTGAATATGTGGGTGGAAATCAGCTTATATGGAAGCCTGTTAAAGTTGCCGGCAAATTGAACAGTGGCACATTGGTGGAAACTGTTACAGCTGATAAGATCAGCAATGCACAGGCTGTACTTACCAATACGCAGTATGATTATGTAGAGGTTGAGTATGCTCTTGCAATTGATGGTGTAGATGCATCTGAAATTGTGAATACTCCATATACTTTGTCAATGCAGGTAAAGAAGCAGCTGAGCGATTTAAATGTGTTGGCAAGTTATAGTGACGGATTGTCACAGATCAATCGTTCTATTCTGGAAATGCTCAGCACTCAGTTAAATAAAGCTTCTCAGGATGCAATTGAAGAAGTAATCGCAGAGAACTGTAATCCGGACGAGAACAGCAATGGTGAATTATTGCTTTATAACTATGTGCTGGCATATAAAAACTCAAGTAACGCAGGAAAGATTGAATATTATTATGCTCACTATAATGAAATCAAAGAGCAGATCAATGAACTTGCAGATCAGCTGGCAATCATTGCACAGGATGAGGGTCTGGAGAAATTAAAAGATAATCCGACATTTGCTGATAAAGCAGAATATATTGATAAAATCAGCGAATATGCAGATAAACTTGGCGAGATGAAGACCACTTATTTTGATGCTAAGAGTGATAAGATTTTGGTTGGTGCATCCGGATATAGTGATCTGCTCGAGGATTTGGTTTCCGGTAAGGCAAATCAGGTGACTGTTGTGGACGGATTAAATTGGACTCAAACCTTGACAGTAACCGCACTTACCAAAGCATCTGTATCAATTACTGTAGTTTTGAAAGATGGTTCTGATAAGACGGTATCATCCAAAACAGCAGATCCTGTTACCTTTGAAATTGAAAACGGCCTGTCAGAACAAGAGTATGCACAGATTGCTTCAAAGTACAGTGCTTTGCTGTCTGATATGAATATTGACACAACGCACTACAATGAAGTGATCAGCTATAAGGATAATGTAAAGCCGGCTGTAGGCATGAAGGTGAACGCAGCTGTTACCTATACTTGGTCTCCTAAGAAATATACCGTAAAACTTGAAGGCGAAACCGGTGAGTATGCAACACAGACTTTCCCTTATGACAGTCAGCGTATTATACTGCCAAGCGCTCCGGAGGGATACAAGTATATCTACAGTATCAATGGCAAGGACGTAGAGCAGACAGGTTCCTATTATTATTCCTTGAAAGATGATTTCAAGGCACTGTTTGATGATGCTAACGTTACAGAGATAACCATCAAGCGTACCACTATTAATGAAGCAGCTGAGAAAATGTCAGGATTTATTGCCGACACCAACGCTGCATTTGCGGGCGCAGGAATGAAGGATGACAAAGGTAATTTGACCATGGCCATGATACCTTATACCGAAGATGGAGAGACTGCATCCTCCGTAGTATTGCGTATCACTGATAACGGTAATATAAAGGGCATGGCAAATGGTCTGATGGCCATGATGCAGCAGATGTTGACTACTTATTCTAATATTGAACTGGGTGGAAAACCTGTAAAGAACGGTAGTGAGGTTACCTTACAGGGAGTGATTGACGCACTGTTAGTCAGTGAAATTAGTACAGCATCTCTTGCACAGATGTTTGATACAAAAGGAGCAATTGTAAACAATACAAATCCCGGAAACGGATTGGAACCTTTGAATTATGCAGGCAATGCAAGAAGAAGTAATACCTATATGATTCCTAATATGGACGAACTTGGTGCCGAAGTGATAGAAACCACACTGAAGCTGGATGGAAACAGTATCCCTCTGTTCATCTCTTACCAGGATTTCGACCAGACAAGTGAAGAAAAAGCAAACAGAAAAGATATCAAGAAAGCATTAGAAGCTGTGGACGCTGTGGCGGCAGTGAAGCTTACAGGCGGAGAAGTGACAGTTACCTTCAAAGAACCTGTATCTCAGGAAGCTTATGAAGTATATCTGTTGGCTATGATCCTGGAAGGAAATACCACCTTGGGAACCGTCAATGATGTGACCTTCAAGGATATTGTGGATTATGAATACGGCAGATTTACTTCTGTTGTGAAGGAAAATACAGATGTAACGGTTCAGACTTTCGAAAATACACTCAACAAGCTTGGTGTGACTGCAGACTTAGAGTCAAACGAAACGATTAAGAGTGTGATTGAAAATGTACTGAAGCTGATTCGTCAGGATGGAGACAACAGTCTGTTTACCATTGACAAAGACAATGAGAGTGTGGCTGAGAATGAGTACCGTATTCTCGGTACAGCCGACAAGGACGAACTGCTTAAACGCGCCGGAGAAAAGATCGAAGGTTTTAAGGATTTTATTGCTGATGAAAACTACAAAGTACCCGTTAAGATCATTGTTGATTGCCTTGCAGACGACTATGCAGCATTAGTGATCAATGACCTCGCTGTTCTGAAGCAGGTTCAGGGTGCTGACAAAGAAACAATACTGAAGATTGCAAAAAATGCTCTGACCCTTGTAACAGCAGAAGAACTGGATAAAGTAGCTAAAACAGACAATGCCATTGTGATTATGCTGGGTGACGCTGAGGATAAGACATTGACCTTCAAGAATAAAGGTCTGTTAGATCTGAATGGCTTTAAGCTTGGCAGCGTGAAGGCTCCTAATGGAATTGTGATAGTGACAGACAGCACATACGGTAATAACGGTAAGCTTGATAATGCAAGTGGAAACATTAAGGATGTGCGTGCGAATAACTTCTACAGTATCGCAGGCAATGATAAAGATGGCTATGTATTCACATTAGATGCAGGTTTCTTAGCTTCGGCAGCAACTGTAACGAAGACTGAGTTAAAGCCCCTTGCAGTGGAAATGGTTCTGGATCTTTTGATGAACAACATTACAAGCGGCAGGATGGTGATTAGTGGGGATAACTTCACAGACAACCAACTCTACGCTGTAAACTTTAACGATGTCTTTGCGCTTATGGAAAAGGGTGCAGGTAACGCTGTAAATGAGCTTCTGGACAGCATCCAATATAACGGAGCTGATAAGGCAGCAGGTCTGACACTGTTAGTAAACGATGTGATTGACACTTTGACAGACTTTACCGCATTACAGAAAGCAGTAAATGAAGGTACAACCATCAGAACCTATACCTTATCAACCTATCCTCTGAAGGTAGAAGCTGATGTGGCTGGAGAAGGCAATGCAAACTACATTACATTGAACCTGACCACATCTGAAACTGCAAAGACCATTACAATGAATTTCGTGGTAGGCGGAGATGCAGATGAGAAGAAGGCTCTTGCAGAGCTCTGTGGAAAGTTTGCAGAGATTGTAAAGAAGGCTGATATCGAAGTTGGATTGTCCGATATCGACTATAAGAATGGTGGAATTGCCGTATCAGGTGCATTTGCAAAAGCAGATATTGAGATTGATATGTCGGGCGACATTAATTACCCGTTAGTATTTGCAATGGTTGTTGCATATGGTTCAGACGATGCTGATCTGAAAGCAGCTGTGAAGGCTTATCTGGCAGATACAAACCCGAAAGTACGTGCGAGGGTTTATCTGGCAAATGCAGAAAGAAATCAGGAGATTCTGAAAGATGCAGTTGACAGCATTACAACAGCACAGCTGATTGCTGCTGTAAAAGCAGTAAACGGTAAGACCTTTGCTGAAGTTCTTGAAGGTCTTGGAATGAATGTTGATGACGTGGCTGATGCACAAGCATTAGAGAAAGTTTATCACGATTTCCTGAGCGTAGCATACAGAGTGGCAAGCTTAGTAACTGATTACTTTGGAATTACAGGTGGACGTCAAACACTTGGTGGCGTGGAAGACTCTTATGGTGTATACGGTGGTTCTCATGTGGGTACACATAAGGGTGTTAGCGTGAACGCAATATTAAGCCTGAAGCTATTTGTGCAGGATCAACCCGGTGGAGATACCCCTGGTGGAGACGAACCTGGTGGTGATACTCCTGGCGGAGATACCCCTGGCGGAGATACCCCTGGCGGAGATGAACCTGGTGGAGATACCCCCGGCGGAGACCAGCCCGGTGGAGATACGCCTGGTGGAAACGAACCTGGCGGAGACACCCCCGGTGGAGACCAACCTGGTGGAAATGAACCCGGTGGAGATGATCCTTCCGATGACAATGATGATGAGGTGATCCAGCCTGGTAAGCCTGTTCCGACAGGCGATACAAGCAATGTATGGCTATGGATATCCATGATAGCCGTTGCTTTAGGTACTATCATTGTTCTGAGAAATAGATTTAGAAAAATCAAGTAATTTTAACACTATGCATAGCAGACGAGGTGGGGCATGATTCTATGCCTCACCCGTATTCTGCGTTTTAGGAGGAACATGAATGAAGGCAATGAAACGCTGCATAGCAGTTGTTCTGTCTTTGTTGATTTTTACTACATCCGTAAATATCAGTAAGGCAGCGGGCGCTTATGATAACGAAAATTACATATGGAAAGCCAATGAAGCTGAAATCGTTGCCGGTTATTACGGACTTGATGAAGAAGTTGACATCTTAACAAATGATGCAATTGACGGTGGATATGAGTATGTACTTTTGGCACCCTATGCCAATGGAACAGAGGGCAAGAAAGATCTTGTTGTAATAGATTATCTTGAGAAAAGAATTTATGCAAAAGCGTTATATACAAAGGGGCTTTCCTGGCTGCCCACTACGGCAGTTTTGAGCGCAGAGGGAGAAGTGATAGAAGAAATCACTCTGAAAACAGGAGCCTGTTATTACAAGGAAGAAGAATATGATGCCTCAGAGGCTTTTATATATGATGGATTCAGCTATAGTGTGGAAGTAACCTATCAGTTGGATGTGAATGTGACTTTGGAGGAACAGCACAGAGTATTGCAGATACCCGCGATTTTGACACAGACAGCCATTAATCTGGAGAAGAATCTGGAAGGTGTATACTTGGATCTGAAGAGTCTGGGTGACATGATCCCGGCGTTAAACCGGCTTTTGACTTTTGAGTTCCACACAGTTGAAAGTGTAACATCCGGAAATGCAGCTTCTGTTTTGGAAACTAAGACAGAACCTGCATTAGATCCGAAGGAGGATGCAGATGTCATTAGTGCAATTGAAACTCTTTACCGGGAATATACGGATAATAAAGGTTTGATTCTTTATCATATCAGTGAAGAATACAGGAATTTGGGTGGAAAGAAAATTCTTTCCTTCACTTTTGAAAATGGTGCAAGGATACTGGATGAGAGTACAGCTTTGTATGAATGCATCAGCATATTAAAAGATAGTAAACGATTGCGAAGCGTGTGGTCAGATCTGTATACAGAGGATCCTAAATTGTACAGTAGTCTTCGGGATTTACAGAAAGTCTTAAGAAATCTGGCAGGAACCGGCTCTAATGAATTGAAGGAGTTACAGACGCAAGAGAACTGGAGGATTCTTAAAGAAGATGTAAAGACACAGATTTTTGCAGAAAGCTATACAGAGGAAGATTTTAAGGCTCTGGAAGTGGCAGTATATGCACTGCGAAATCATAAGACCAAAGAATATAGTGTTACATCAGAAGTATTGACAGCGTCCAAAATGGGAATACGTTGTGACATTACCATCTACGACATCAGTGTGTCTATGAATGCAGCAGCGGCATCGGGCGAAATGGAGGACAGTGAAGTATATCAGCTGGAATCCTATGGAACGGTTATTCGGCTATTAAAAGGTGCTACAGAAGAGGAAATTCAACAGGCGATTGCAGAAACCGGCATTGAGACCATGTCTCTGGATGCGTGGAATAGCTTGAACAGCGAATACCAGATCAATGCTGTCAACTATAATCGAAAGGAAATCGGTATTCCACGTAAGCTTACCGGCAATGTGGAATGTATCATTTCTTATTCGCCTAAATTTTATAAAGTCAAAACCAATTTTCGTGGAAGTACCAAACTGCCTTACGGTTTTCAATTTCAGCTTCCGGTCAGCGAGAATCCGGATATTAGTTATGATTATGTGGTAGAGACTGAGAATGGTACTAAGATCAGCTATGATGAAGGCGTGTATTATAAGGTCACACAACCGGTTAAAATCACACAGACCCAAGGAAGTGATAAGGTACAATATCGTCTCTATGACCTTCTGATAAAAGATACCCGGTATGCTTTGAGTCAGGAAAGCAGGCAGATTCTGTCCAATACTGCAGTAAAAAGTCCCACATTGAAAATACGTATGCCGGATGGTCGGTGTGTTAGTGATCTGATATCAGAAGAAGGGGCATATGGTATTGAGGCGCAGGATTATTATGCCGGTATTCTTGGGATGACATGGAAGCCGGACAGTGTGTATCTGATGCACAATGATACCTTGCTAGCACAGATTCCTTTTGAAGGGAATGCGGCAAATTGGAGTGATACGGGATTTACCCATGTGGAGGTTGTATATTCCTTAAAGATAAATAAAGTCAGTTCCGGTATTCTTAATCGCTCCATTGATGAGGCGGAAGTTCTGTATGCTCTGAACCTGCCTCACCAGCTGGTAACACATACGGTAAAGCAGAATCAGTTATTGTATACCGGGGAGGATATCAGCACCAAAATTCTTTATGATGAGATTCAGGCTGTGAGTAATATGATCAATTACAATAATCTGGATTTACTTGCAGGTCTGATGGAAACCGATGAAGAAAAAGATGCAATGAAACGTTTGCAGGGCAGCGAGAATGAGAAAATCAAGGGGCTGAACGGACAAACGTTGGGGTATGGAGCATGGAATACCACTAAGAATGAGCTCGCCCTTTATACCTACCTAAAAGCCTGTGCAGCCACAGCTGATGCAGAGGGTAAATGGTCATTGGCCACCTATTATCAAGGGCTTAATATGCAGGTTGCCAAGCAGGCTGCGATTGTCGCAGATTGTCTGGAAGTCATTATTGCAGCACCAAAGCTTCTGCGGCTTGTAAGCAACTTTTCTTCCCTTCAGGAAAGTGTAGACCGAATCAATGAAATGTTGCCTAAGTTAAGGTTGTTAGCAGAATCTATTGAAGGTCCTCACGAAGCCATTGACATGGATGATGAGAATTATAAAGAGTTAATCGGACTTCTGATACAGATGGATGGCAAAACAACCTCTGTGGATTCCTCCAATGGTATCTATGCATATACTTCTGTCAGAAGAAATAACACCAACAGAGGAAGCCTGACAGTGTCTGTTCAGGTGGGTTCCATGCCGGCACAGACAAAAGAGTTCTCTTTTGTGCTGGAAGGAGAGTCCCATATCCTCACAGAGGAGGAGGCAGCCCAGATCGCAGGATATGTTGCGGAGCTGGAAAACCAGTGTGGTATCACCAAGGAAGAGAAAGATTATTATGAGAGAAATCCTAAAGCCATTCCTCAGGCCGGAGCGGTTGTGAGACAGAATGAAGTAGTGAGTCTTACATATCAGCCCAGAACCTATACAGTGACCATAAAAGGGGTATCCGCATCTAAATATAAGGCCACTTTCAAATACAAAGGTGATTATGTAATAGAATTGCCGTCATTTTCCAAGAACCCCGGGGCTGACAGGTATTATCGTTACTTGATTGAGGAAGGTAAGTCAATAGATGTGTTAAATGGAAGCTCGGGGTATTATACCTTTACGAAGGAAGAACTGGCTACCAAATTTGCATCTACTGGCCATTATGAGCTTTTGGGGCGTCAGGAAATTATTGTGAAAGACGAAAACCAGTCTTCGGAAGAAGAGAAAGGAGAAAATCAACCATCACAAGACGATCAGTCTCAGGAAGAGAATCAGCCTTCTCAGGAAGACCAGACCACAGAGGACAGTCAGCCAATGCAAGAGAATCAACCGGCTGTACAGCCCGAGCCACAGCAGCCACCGGTAGAGACAACGAAAAAAGATGCGGTAGATTACGCGGAGCTTGAGAAAATACTGATGGATGTGAATCTGGTATTAAATACTGAAGAAGGCAGGAAAGTACTGCAGGACTTAATCAATATTATCAATGAGGAAAATGTTGGGCCAGATGACCAGAACCGGGAAACCCCGGATCAAGCAACCCAGGATGAACGGCAGAACGATCCAGACCCTGAAAATGGCGAAAATCTATCATCAGACGAGAGCAAAGACCCTGAGAAGGATAACCAATCTCTGCCTTGGAAACTGCTTCTGGCGGGCACAGTTGTATTTTTCCTGATATTCAATACAGTAGTCATAATTCTGTGGAGAAAAGGAAAAAAGAAAGACAAGGATTATAATGGTGCGCCCATGGTGGAATATGACATCAATGATGATGATGAGTAAGGAAAGGTGGTGAGTAAGACGCAGTTGATAAAAAGCATTAAAAAACAAAAAAAGTTTAAATCCTGGGATGAAGCATTCCGGGGATTAACCCCGGTCATGAGACAGCATTCTGTGCGTGTGGCAGATTATACTAAGGTTTTGTTTCAGGGGGTATGTAAGTCATCCTATTATGCGCGAAACCGCGAGACCCCGGTTTACATGGAAGAGTCCTACCTGGAGCTGGCATACAAATGTGGTTTTTACCATCAGATAGGGAAAGCCTTTGATCCCGATGGATATACGGACCGGCACGAAACCTTTACAGAAGAAGAGATGCGGACCAATTGCAGATACACGGTTGAGGGAAGGAAACTGGTAGAAAAGCTTCAGGGTGAATATGGCGAAGATGCCACTATTCCAAGTAAGATGATACAGGAAGCCTGTGAGCAGCATATGGAACGTTGGGATGGTGAGGGTTATCCCTACGGATACGTGGGGGATGAGATCAGCCTGATCGCCCAGATCGTTGCTCTTGCCAAAGAGCTGGATCGTTTGGTGTGTCGGCGTAAGTCAGAACGTCCATTTGAGGAGGCCATTGATTTATTGATAGCTGAGGAAGGCAGAATGTTTTCACCTAACCTGATAGAGGTACTCCGTACCAATCAGTCAGAGTTAAAAAATGTCTATCACAAATATATCCAGTACACTCGTATTATGCCCAAGACGGTTCCATTGGTTGACAAAAGACCGGAACGACCTTTTGGACTAAATTATCGCCAGATAATATTAGGAACGGGAATGGAAAACATGGTCTTTGAAGCGGTTCCGTGGTTTGGTGGAGTGTTAGAGGATTCTGAGAAAAAAGAATCTGCAGAGCTTGTGGAGGAGCTTCTGGAACAGGCAGAGCTGCTTGCTGATACTACTTTCTATTTCTTGTATGAAGCAGCGGACACACTTGCCAGAATGAAAAACTGTGAGCTGTATACAGGCGGTGTACTTGTTCCGGTCATGTCTGCGTTTTACAGTGGTACAGACCAGTCAGAGAACTTCAGAAAGCTCTACGAAGACACTGCAATAGAGAAAGAGAAATTACTGCTGACAGTGCAAGAGAGCCTTTTCAAAAATAACCATTTGATTTGTCAACAATTGAGTGAATACATAGCGCAGGGAGTCGTTCTGGTATTGGATGATTATCATCCGGCAGATGTTCCTGTGAAATTGATCCGTAATATAGGATTTACACACGTCAGATTGGCATTAGATTTGGAGATACAGAAAGAGGCAAAGGAACTGATAGAGGAACTGAACAGTCATGGCATAACAGTGATCGATCATCCCACGGGAGATACTTATCTTTCAGAAGAAGAATTGATCCAATACCTGTTAAGTTATGAATAAGGATAGAGGAGGATGTGAATTTGGCATCGTCAAACAGAAAACAGAGGCGTCTTTTGTTTAAAAAAAAGCGAGCAAATGTAGTTCTCTCAAGAGAGGAAGTCAAAGCGATCAAATCCGGGCGTAAAACCTTACGCAAGGAGATGAAAGCCAGAGGAATCCGAAGCAAGCGGGAGTTTGAACTGACAGCAGGTTCGCTGGGCCTGTACTTTGATAAAAGAAATGGATTGCTGGCATGGTTATGGAGAAATCGGCTTGGCGCTTTGATAGGCAGCTTGTTGGCCTTTTTGGCTATCATGTTTTTATTTTCTACCGTACAGGCCATGAGAGGACACTACACTGTCAATATATCCAATGATATGCTCAAGGAAGGCTTTGTGATCAGTGATTCGGCGGAATTTACCCATCCAACCACTACACTGTTTGCCAAACCGGCAAACGAAGTCCCCTGTGTATCGATTAGCCAGATTCCCTTGGATATTGACGAGATTGACGGTGAACATAATGATACCTATTTTGCTTACACCTATTACATCAGAAATGACGGGGAAAGTACGGTAGATTATACATGGTCTCTGGATATTAAGTCAGAGACGCAGGAACTCTCCGAAGCCATCTGGATCATCGTAATTGAGGATGGTGAGATGAGGTTCTTCGCAAAAGAAAACTTGGAAACCGGTCGGGAAGAGGCTCTGCCGTCTTTTGGAGATGACAGCAGAGGTTACCTGAATCTTCCCATCAGAGAACTGGCTCCGGACAGTGAGCAGTTTGAACAAATAGCACAACAAGGGAATTCCACTTATTGGCGTGTGATACCTTACAAATTTCTCTCTGATACACAGATTACCACAGGGGAACAGACAGGGGTAGCGCCTATGGATACCCATAAATATACTGTTGTAATGTTTTTGGAAGGAGATGATGAGCAGGCTGTCGATGACAAAATTGGCGGACGCATAGGTGTGGAAATGAAGTTTAAGCTGGCCTATGAAGACGAAGAAGGCAGTGTAAGGGAATTCTTCAAAAAGATATTCCGCGGTTTGGAATATAAGGAATGATTTGTAAAAGCAGATAGTGAATAAGGAAAATAATTGTAACAAATAACTCATGCGGAGTTTAAACGCACAATATGAAAGCCTTGAAAGGAGTATAGAAATGGCAAAATCAAAAAAGAAAGTGTTAATGCCGGCCAGTATACGCAATAAGTTATTGGCGGCGGTTGCGATGCTGATGGTGTCATCTGTCATGGTAGTCAGCTCTACCTACGCATGGTTTACACTGTCCACAGCGCCGGAAGTAAAGAATATCTCTACCACTGTGGCAGGTAACGGAAGCTTGGAGATTGCTTTGATGCCGGCAAATGGTTTGTTGGGAAGCATCAAGAGCGGTTTTTCTGCTGCAGGTAGCGGTGGAACAGTTGTTTTAACAACTGCTAATACAACCTGGGGAAATGTAATTAATTTGAGTGACCCGAGCTATGGTTTGGATAAAGTAGAATTAAATCCAGCTCGTTTAAATGAGGTAAATGGTACAGTTGGCGAAAAGCCACTTTCTACTGCAACCTATGGATATGATGGGCGAATTGATCAAATTTTAGCAAATACAGCTTTGCAAGCATATAAAGAAGGTGCATTTAGTGATGCTAAGTCTTACGGTGTGAGAGCAATCGGAGAAATAGACGACACAGGGGCGCTTGGCAGTACGTATGGTTATGTAGTGGATTTGGCATTCCGCTTGAACACCACCCAGAATGTGAACGGAGTTGCAACTCCAGGTAAATTATTATTGCAGACAGAAGCTTCACAGCGTATTTATGAAGAGTCTGGAAATGAAGAGACACTTGGTGGTGGAAGCTATATGAGTTTCCAGGCAAATAGCACAGGCATAAATGTGAATACGTTGATGAGTGCGATACGTGTTACCTTTGTGCAGAACTATGGTTTAAGTACTACTGATGTAACTCCTACAATTCTTGGAACCGCTAAATTGGATGTGGAAAGAGCGATAACAGGAGCCAGTGAGACAAAAGCAAAGTTATATTTATATAATGGTACTGAAAAGCTGGAAGGCAATGATGCTGTGCTGATTTCCGCGCTTGCCAAAAATGCAGCAGCCCAGGTAAGTGCCATTGTCTGGTTGGATGGAGATTTGATAAACAATGCCGCTGTACAGGCTGTTGTTGTAAATGATGTATTGGCTCAGTCAACTCTGAATCTGCAGTTTTGTACAGATATTGAGTTGAATCCCGCAGACAACAATGTGTTGTTACAAGGTGGCGTTGAATAATATTGAAAGGAGAAGTTGTAATGACTAGAATTGCAAATAAACGGAAAAAAATTCAAATGCCTGCCAGTATTCGTAATAAGATGATGGCCGCTGTCTCTATGTTATTGGTGTCTGCAATTATGGTAGTAAGTTCGTCTTACGCATGGTTTACATTATCTACCGCACCGGAAGTAACAGGTATTACAACGAATGTAGGTGCCAACGGTAACTTGGAAATGATGCTGTTGACAGGCTATTTAGAAGATGGAGAGGAAAAAGGTTCCTACTATAGTGAGGCCGATGATTTGGGTGTTGTTTCAAAAGAAGGAGATTCCATGGCATCAGCAGACCAGACCGTTTTAGGAGCCAATGAAACATGGGGTAACTTGGTAGATTTAGGAGATGGTAGTTATGGTTTGAGTAGTATGACACTGGCTCCGGCTCGATTGGATTTGTCTAGTTTTGTAAAAAATGAAGAAGACAATAAAATAACGAGTGCTACTGTGGGAGTTTCTATTTTGAAAGCACCTTCTTACGGGTCTGATGGACGTGTCATTGATGTCAATACATCTACTTATGCAGGAAAGTATAACGAAGGTACAGGAATTTTTGCGTATGATGATGCTCATAAGGGAGTACGTGTCCTTGGAACAACAACTGATGTTTCTCAACGTTTGGCGGCATATCGTACCGCTAAGGGTGCTGTGACAACTAATGTAAATGCTGCAAAGAATGCGGCTACATCTTCCTTGGCGTCTAATGGTCAGGATTTGGCAAATATTTTGATGGCTTATGTATCTGATCCGGATACAAAATATACAAATAAGGATTTGAGAGTTCTGTTAAGGGTTTTAACAGCAATAGAGGAGGCAACAGATAACACAGAAGTAGCAATTAAGAATGCTGTGCTTGCTAATAGTTTGAGCAGTGATAATACAGAGGCACTGGATGATGAGGCAGTTGCAAAGTTAAAAACAGATATAGATCTTGTCGAAATTGTTAGCACTGGAACGGAAGGTACAACATGTTTTGATGGAGTAGACAATGTTGTGATACCGGACAATCTGGAGGCTGCGATTACGACATATGTAGGATTACGTGAAAGTATTGAGAGTGCGTTAAATAAATTGACGGGAACTGGTGGTTTGGCTCCTGGTTTGACACAGACAAATACAGATACTCACCCGGATGATGAGAATACACGTAATTATACAGAAATTAGCCAATGTCTGGATTATATTATTAATAGAAATTATGTTAAAGTTGGTGGTGTTCAAAATCCCGGAAAAGATAATCTGGGAAATATTATGCAGGATTACATCAATAACCAATGTATTATAATTGATATGTTGGAGGGGGCTGGTGTGTATGCACAGATAGCAAACTTGGTAGGTAATTATACTGCAAGTGGATTCACTGTTAATGTGACACATGAAATGTTAGGTAAAGATCCTGTTGACGTACCTGTAACGATGAACACATTGGTTACTGTTAAGGAACAGATTCAGAACATTACTTTAGGTATAGCACCTACAGATGGAGAGCAGGCAGCGAATTCTACATTGAGTAATACCTATGGTTATGCAATCGACTTTGGTTTCCGTACCAATGCCACTGCTTCCAGCTTGCAGTTACAGACAGCGGCAGTGAACCGTGTATATTCTTCTGAGACAAATACAGAATTAAGAACGCAGGGATCAGGAAGTTACATGCAGTTTATTAGTGCAGATCCGGTAAGTTTTACCGCTTCAGATGTTTTAGCTCTTATGAGTGCGGTTCGTGTAGCGTTTGTATCTCCGGCAGCAGAGGGTGTGTACGATTTGTTAGCAGTTGGTGCTTTAGATATCACGTCCCAAGAGGAGGTTGATGAAAATGGATTTGTAACAATGAAGTATGAGACCGATTCGGGTCAGAAGTTAGATGCATCCGGTAACGTGATTGCAGAAGGTGATACTGCAACTGTTGCAGCAGGTTACAAGATAGGTCTTTACTTGCATGAATATGACATTACTGAAGATGCAGAAAAAGTTAAAATGCTTACATTGGGGAATAAACTAGAGGATAAGTCTGCAATTGTGGCACTTACCCAGAATAAAGCATCAAAGATCACTACTATAGTATATTTAGATGGTGATATAGTAGACAATACTATGGTGGCTAATGCAAATGAGTCTATGGCCGGTGTTTTGAATCTGCAGTTTAGTAGCAGTGCTGTCCTTGCTCCTATGGAGAATACCGGTATGAGAGAAGGTGGTGCTACCGGTGAGACCATAACCTATACTCAGATGGCGACAGCAGGTGAGACGCATATAGTTGGTAGATACACTGGTACAGTAAAGCAAGGATATACGCTTTATACAGATGCTAGCGGTACTGTTTACTTTAGTAATAATGGTGCATCTTATACCAAATTGACAGTAGCGAACGCTTCTACGGCACTTGATATCACATATGATGCAGAAGCTGGTACCGAGAGTGAAGGAACAGGCGATAATCAGGAATCAGGTGACAGTCAGCAGCAATAATGAATGGAACAGCCTGAGGTTTAAATGAATTCAGCTCAAAATAAATAATCTATCCTTCCCGGCTAATGTCGGGAAGGATGAAATAACTTTTTATAAGCCTAAAAATTGCTGCCGAAGTATTGGGGATATATCAAGGAATGAAAGGAACTTGGAGTGAAAGAGTGGAATATAGGTCGAAAACAACGTTTTCGAACAATGATCTATCTGTATGTATTACTTGCGCTGTTAACACTTCTGGTAACAGCCAGTTATACCTGGTTTTCCCTAACCCAGTCACCCCGCATCAGCAGCATGGATCTGAGTGTTGCCTCCACGGTGGGAATCCAGCTTGCACAGAGATTTGATGCCGAAGAGGATGACTGGGGCCAGGTAATAGATTTTTATGATATGATCGGCGAGAACACGGTGCTGCAGCCTGCCAGTTATTCGGCAGAGAGAGAGGCTTTTGTGACCGCAGCATACGGCACAGATGGCAGAGTGATTGAACGGAAATATAATGTTTTGACAGATGAGCAGAATGCTAATCGAAGTGATGCCTATGCATATTATGTGAAAGGGACATTTTATGCCCGTACAGATACAGAGGTGTCGGTTTCTCTGGGAGAAGCCATTGAGGTAAATGAAGGTGTCAATACTTCAGGCACCTATGTGATCGGAACACCTGTCTGGAATGCCCAGAATATTGTGCATGATGACGGGGGAATGGGAGCGGAGACGGCGATTCGCGTAGGAATCCGCATTACACCGGTGGATCCGGATACCGGTGATGAGATAGGGGATCCGGAATTTTATATCTATGAACCTAATTGTGATGTTCACCTCGATGAAAATATTGAGGGAAAATTGATAACGGAAAGTGTGGATGGCGGTGATTATGAAGACACTGCTTACATGATTTATCAGACGGCTTCCACATGGAAGGAAGCATATCCGGTTCAGCAGAATGTGACAATAAAAGATCTGGGAGAATTTGTCAGTGACACCTACCTGTTTACACTGGACGTGGACAGTATGGTAAAGATAGACCTTTATGTATGGCTGGAGGGTCAGGATGTGGATTGTACGAATTTGATAGATGAAGCGCAGATTGTTGCCAATATTCAGTTAAAGACTGAGTACGGCGGGCAGACCGGATTGGAAGAGATTCCGGGCAGATAATAAAGGAGAAAATGTATGTTTCGTAAAAATGGTGTGGAAGCTGTAGAGCAGAATATAGATGAGAACATACCCCAGCAGAGTAAAGCCAGACGTATTGCCAATACAGTGATCAACGTGATCCTGGTCATCGCGATCATCATTGCGGCAGTATGTACATATGTGTCCTTCGTAAGCACATCGGGAAATGGCGTACCCAGTATTCTGGGCCTGAGAGTATTCTCTATTCAGACCAAATCTATGTACCCGACCTTTGAGCCGGGTGATCTGATCTTTGATTCTGCCGTAAAGGACAGCAGTGAATTAAAGATTGGAGACATTATCACTTATTGGACGGTGATCGATGGCCAGCGTGTACTGAATACCCATAGAATTATTCAGATTTATGATGGTGGCAATTACCGTATTTTTGAGACACAGGGTGACAACAACACGATAGCCGATGCCTTGACGGTACATGAGTCAGAGGTGGTAGGTAAATATAACGGAATGATGTTTAAGGGTGTGGGTAAGGTATTTGATTACCTGCAGACTTCCACAGGATTTTTCCTGGTGATCGTTGTTCCGGTGGCAATTTTCTTCCTGTATCATCTGATTCAGTTTTTCCGGGTACTGTTTGAGTACAACAATATCAAGAATAAACTGTTATATGAGCAGGAGCGTGGCAGGACAGAAGATATTATGGAAGATGAGAAGCGCAAGCTGGAAGAAAGCCGCAAACAGGAGCGGGAGCGACTGGAGCAGGAACTTCGGGACAAACTCAAGGCAGAGATATTAGAAGCCAATGCCAAGGAAAAGGCTGAAGAAGAACGAAAAGCTGCAGAACGTGCGGCCATGGAAGCAGAGATCCGTGCGAAGATTAAGGCGGAAATGGAAGCGGAGGCAAAGGCTGCGGCAGAGGCAACTCAGGGGTAAGAGATGGATCATTTTTTGAAATACTTTTATCAGGATGTAGGACGGGTATTCAGCGCATTGTTGGATACACTGGCGGCATTTTTCAACTTCATAAATTATTTGTTTAACTTTCCCATGCGTCTGGAGATCATACGGGCCTATGATGACAATTTTACCACCCTGGAATGGGTCATGCTGGTGATTACGGAGATCGTGTTAGTAGCGTTGGCGGTGATCATTGTCATGTTGCTATTGAAACTGCTTAGAAAGATTTTTCGTTTTCGTGTGTCTGCCAAGAAGTATGAGGAGATGGCCAGACAGGTTCGAAATTTACAGAGAGACCTGATGAGGGCAAATTTTGAGAAGGATAAGCTTCTGCAGATGAAGATTGCTGAATTGGGAGGATCTTCGAGTAATATGGACATGGAGGCTTTGGAGGAAAGTGACAAGGATAAGGAAGAGATAGGAGAAGAGGCAGAGGAATTCGTGCCGGGCAGTAACAGAAATACAGTGCTCTCACCTTGTGTTGACCCGGCTGACAGCCGATTCTTCCGATTGACCTGTGTGGATAACTTCTACAAGAAGGAATACCAAAAGCCTGTCTATGATAATACCATCACTCTGGAATCCTTCTGTGAGCAATTTAGGCTGTATGCGGCATCTGAGCTGCATCTATACTATGATATCGATATGATGCGCTATTTTGTGGCATCCATGGGAACAGCCAGAATCATTATTCTGCAGGGTATCTCCGGTACCGGTAAGAC
>JAZQGM010000021.1:0-9794 GCA_045540075.1 Acetatifactor sp.
TACCGCAGCAACTCTGTTATAATATCACAGGTGTTTAAGTTTGTCAACAACTTTTTTAAAAACTTTTTCGCTGTTTTTTATCGGCGTGTTTGACGCCTCAGCGGATTTTTATTTTATCACACTGCCTGTCCACTTGTCAACAACTTTTTTATATTATTTTACTCAGAATTTCCTCAACCCATATTGCAAGAAAATTATATCGATACAACCATGACAAAATAGGATTTTCCTGGGTATATACCAGTATCTGTTGTCCCAACATACCCAAACCTGATTTCATAATGAAAAGGTATACTGTCCAGAGAATCAGCACTGTTTCCAAGGTACCCGCCACCATTCCAAGCAGCTTATCTGCCCAGTGTATCACCGGAAGCTTAGAAATGAGCTTTGCAGAGAAGAAGACTACACCTAGCAAATGATGGACGATGCCCACCACACACAAAAGCAAAATTGCAATAGCTACTCCCACATATTGTTTTTCCATATAGCTCTGCATACCATTTACAATAAGTGCCGCAACGATGCATAATACGATCAGGGATACAAAAGAAATAATTTCTTTGACCATTCCCCGCTTATAACCTTGTGTGATTTTCCACAACAATACTATAAGAACGATAATAGCTAATATATTCATAAGACTCCTCCTCTGTATCTCTATTTCAACTGAATCGTATCAAGTGAGTCATTTGTGACTAACAGATATTTATATGCTGACTTAAGGGGAATCATTCTGCTTACGGATTTGCTGAAAGTTCCTCTGTATTTTTCTTCGTTATCCATTGTCATGATGAGGCATTCTGCATCATTATAGACAATGAAAGAATCTTTTGCAAAAATTACGTCTGTGTATTCGATGTCAAAATTGTATGTACCTACCTGTTTACCACTTGCACTGTATACATTCATTTTATATAGTGAAGTACCTGTCTCAGAATAAAAAATCAATCCCACATAATCTTCATTGTGGAAAACTGCTTTGACTTTGTCATCATACATGAATTGGGCCAGAAGTATTGGTTTCTGACTGCCACGATACATCATCATCATGTTATCTCCTACCGCAAAGGCAGTTTGATTATCCATAAAACGCACGTATGGGATCAGTACGTCCTTATATTCTGAGACACTGACCATAGAGTCTGTAGTGTTATCACCCACCGGACCGAGATTGTAAAACACAACATGGGTTTTCTGTATTCCGGCGTCTAAGTAGATGTAAGATATCTGTATCAGTTCACCGTTTGGCGACAGGCTCACAGACATGGGATAGCCACTGCCGGACATAGTTGCCTGGCCTTCAAATAACAGCTTGCCATCCGGGGAGTAGGTATTGTAATGGGTCACACCGGTGTCTGCCATGACCACTACCACTCTGCCGGTTGCAGACACGGATACACTTCTGATTGGCAGGTTTGTGGTGAAGCTTCCCAGTATTTCTTCAGAACTGACTATGTATACATCTCTTCCGTTGTAGGAGGCGATGGCTGCCACATCCTGACAGGTGTCCAGTAGGATGTCTTGTATCTCGTAGGTCTGGTTCCATAAGATGTTACCCTTGGTGTCTGTGCAGTGGGCACCGTCTTTACTGTAGGTGAGGACGGTGTTGCCTAAGCGGACATCGGTGGCGCTTGGGGCGGATTCACGGTTCATGGAAGAAACAGTTGTGTATGTGGTGTATATTTGGTTGTTGTATTGGACGGCGACCAAGGTTATAAGGATGGCGACGATCAGGATGATCAACAGGGTGATCAGGGCACCGTTTAGGCGGTGTTGGCGGATCTTGTCTTTGTAGGTTTTTGGGGGGTGGTTGTGTATTTGTGCCATGGGGTAATTTCCTCGTTTTGGGGTTGTTTTTTTGGGGGTGTCACTAGACGGTTGCCTGGGGCATTTCCTGGGATTGAGGGGGGTGTGGACTAGTGACGGGCAGAGCCGAGAAAATGCTTCGCATTTCCTCGGTCGCTTCGCTCGCCAAATGATGAATCACACCGCTGCTCGAGCAAGCTCGGCATCTGTGTGGTTCATCACTTGGCTCTGCCCTGTACGCACATTATACCACCAAATCCCCTTCTATGGAAGTAGAATTTTTTGGCCGAAGAAGATGTCGTCGGGGTTTTTTATGTGGTTGAGTTCGCATATGGCTTTTACTTTGGCGTCGGTTCCATAGATTCGGACGCTGATGGCGGTGAGGGTGTCACCTTTTTTGATTGTGTAGGATACCGGGGCTTGCGTTTGTTGCACCAGGGGTTGTGTGGTGTCGGTCTGTTCGCCTGTGGTTTCTTGCTCTGGGGCTTGTTCCTGTTTATCAGTCGGCACTGTATCTGTTGGTTGTTCAGAAGCAGTGGGCTCTTCGGTGGTATCCGGCTGTTCAGGAGCAGGCGGCTGGCTGGTGACATCTGGCTGTTCAGGTGCAGGGGGCTGCTCGGTGGCGGATGTCTGTACAGAGGCAGAGGGCTGCTCGGTCTTTTGTCCGGCAGCATTCTCCTGTCTGATGGCCTCTGTCAATTTGTCCTCTGCAACTAAAGTATTTACCTGCCCGGTGGCTTCTTTTTCCGAATCTGCATCGGGTATCTTCTGCTCTGTGAACTCTGTGATCAGTTTTCTGGCTGCCGTCTGAATGTCCTCCATGGTATGACCATCACCCAGTGTGGTGATTCCCAATACACATAACAGAAGGAACATTCCCACTACAGCTACTCTCATCATTTTCAAAGTACTGCTGGTGGTCTTCGCCGTTTTCGGTGAAGCAGATTGTCTTCTGTACTGTACCACACGCCCTTGTCTGCGAACACTTCTCTCATTTGCATCAAGGGTTTGGCCGGCCCGGGCATTCTGGGCCTCCTCCTGGGATTCTTTCTGATCGCTAAGACTGGAGAACACTGTCTTTTTCTCCTTTTCCCCACTGCCCGCCATATTGCCTCTGTACTGCGCCCGCCGTTCCTCCTGTCGTTGTCTTACTCTATCGTACTTCTCCTGATCCACACTCTCAGGGGGAACCTCTTCCTTGCGGGAATCCAGCATATAAGCCAACATCACATCATTTTTTTCATAAAAACAGGCATAACCGTTTATGTACCTGCATGTCCCCTGCTCACAGATGTGGAAGCCTTCTACCATTTCTCCGTTCAGCATCCGGTAGCCCAGAAACTGGTACTGTGCAAAAAATCTTTTCCTTAGTTTCTCAATTTCCTGATTCTGTGCCTGAGACAGATGGCGTACCTCTTTCTGAATGGAATGCACCTTGCCCGCTCCATAAAAGAACATATACGACACATCGTTTTCCTCTTTGCGTATCCCATACAACGCCACAGCCACATTGCGATTGTCGGCTTGTCTGTTCATTTGCTTGATATAAGAGATCACATAATCTTCTACATATACTTTGCAGCGCTGATCTGATTCTCCGATTTGTGTAATATTCTTGGGTAAATCCATATAAAAATACCTCCCACACCGTTTTATTCAATATAACACCGGTGGGCGAGGTATTTTAGCATACTTTGTCGTGAAAAACACAGAATCTTTCGACTGATTTCGCAAAAGACTTTATAACTCCACTCTGCCGTCCAAAGCACGGAGCAAAGTGACCTCATCGATATATTCCAAATCTCCGCCTACGGGAACTCCGCTGGCGATCCTGGTGACTTTTACCCCTGTGGGCTTGATGAGCTTACTGATATACATGGCAGTGGTTTCCCCTTCCAGACTGGAATTGGTGGCAATGATCACCTCTTCCACATCTTGCTTTAGCCGCGCGATCAGCTCTTTGAGCTTAATGTCTCCCGGACCAATCCCCAGCATAGGGGATATGGCTCCGTGCAGCACATGATATACACCTTCGTATTTTCCGGTTTTCTCATAAGCTGCCAGATCCCTTGTATTTTCCACCACCATGATCATCTTATGGTCACGATTGCCATTGGCACAGACAGGGCACACTTCCTTGTCCGTCAATGTAAAACATTGACTACAGTAACGTACATTGGCCTTGGCCTCCATCATCACATTGGCCAGGCGGTTTACTTTGTCCTGGGGCATATTGATCAGATGAAAAGCCAGCCGCTGAGCCGACTTATTACCAATGCCGGGCAAAGCTGCCAGTTCTTCTATTAATTTATTAATGTGTCCGCTGTACAGCTCCATTAGAAAGGAAATCCTCCTCCCAGACCACCTGCCATCTTGCCCATCAATGCAGAGCTTGCTTCTTCTGCCTGACGCATTGCCTCATTGGTGGCTGCTACGATCAAGTCCTGCAACATCTCGATATCCTCGGGATCCACCACCTCTTCGGATAATTTCACACGTACTACTTCCTTCTTGCCGCTGACAGTCACTTCCACTGCCCCGCCGCCTGCTGTTGCAGTAAACTCTTTGGTCTCCAGCTCCTTCTGGCCTTCCTCCATCTGGCGCTGCATTCTCTGCGCCTGCTTCATTAAATTGTTCATATTGCCGGGCATCATACCGCCCGGATATCCACCACGTTTTGCCATTGGTTTAATCCTCCTCTTCTATTTCCATATGAATGACCTGAGAAAGGTCAACATAATTCTGTTCAAATTCCTGCCTGGTAGTCACCGTCTGAATCATGACCTCCACTTCTTTGCCGGAAAAATCAGAAAGCATCCTTTCAAGCATCTCTTTATTCTCCGGATGTTTCATAAAATAATCGCTGGCAAGCCCATCCTCTAAGACCATTAACAGTCTGTTGTCAGCTCCCAGGCTTAACTTGGCAGTCCTCAGATACTGCTTCATGGGATTGTCTGCATTACCCACGATAGATGGCCATTTGGTTACGATCTCCTTAATATCATCAGGTATTGCTTTCGGTAGTGGAGCCTTCTGACCACCAACGGATGCACTACCTTCGTAAGCTCCGCCGGGATTACCATAGCCTCCTGCACCATTGCCATAGCCTGCTGCACCGTAAGTACCTCCGGGGCCTCCTTCCATACCATATGCACCTTGCGGATACCCGCATTCCCCGGCCACGATCACACCGTTCTCAAGCTTCTCCTCTACTTCTCTTACCCGGTCTAACAGAGCCTCCTGTGTGGTCTCCATGGCCGGCTTACAAAGCTTGATCAATGCAATCTCCACCAGAATCCTCTTCTGGGATGCATACTTGATCTGCCCGGACAGCTCACTGAAAATACGGATAAAACGAATGATCCGCTCTGTCTCGATCAGCTGTGCCTCTTCCTTTAACCTGGCCAGATTATCCGAGGACATATCGATCACATCCTCTAAATCGTCCGAGGACTGTACCAGCATCAGATTACGCAGATACCAGGTAAAATCCGTCACAAACTGTAAAAGCTCCCGCCCTTGCATCACAATCTCTTCCAACAGCGACACACAGCCAAGCACATTCCTCTCCAGCACATAACGAAGCAGCCGACTGAACACTTCCGTATCCACAGCTCCCAGTACATCCAGCACCTTATCATAAGTAAGCTCCCGCCCCAGATGAAAGGCGATACATTGATCCAACAGACTTAAGGCATCACGCATAGAACCATCCGCCGTCTTGGCAATATAGCGCAGCGCCTTATCCTCCACCTGCACCTGCTCTGCCTGAATCAGTTCCTGCATACGCCCCGTGATGGTCTCAATGGAAATCCTCTTAAAATCATATCTCTGGCACCTGGAAAGTATGGTGATGGGAAGCTTGTGCACCTCCGTAGTAGCCAGGATAAAGATCACATAGGACGGCGGCTCCTCCAGAGTCTTCAACAGCGCATTAAATGCCCCGATAGACAACATATGCACCTCGTCAATGATATAGACCTTATACTTTCCTTCTGCCGGGGAATAAGACACCTCATCCACAATCTCCCTGATATTGTCCACACCATTATTGGACGCTGCGTCAATCTCGATCACATTCATGCTGGCTCCCGCCGCAATCGCTCTGCAGATACGGCAGGAACCGCAAGGTCCATCCTCCGAGGGCTTTTCACAATTCACCGTCCTGGCAAAGATTTTGGCTACCGTGGTTTTACCGGTTCCTCTGGTACCGGTAAACAGATACGCATGGCCGATACGATTGGCCCGGATCTGGTTCTTAAGCGTGGTCACAATATGATCCTGTCCCCTCACATCTGCGAAAGTATCCGGTCTGAACTTACGGTATAGCGCTGTATATGACATAACACCAATTCCTCACATTCCTTAATCGCCGAAGCAGATACCCAATAACTTAGCCTCTTTTACAATCGAAGCATCCGGATCCACTGTCTTTAACTTACCTGCCACATCCTCTAATGGCACTCTGACAATCTCCCGATTCTTATATCCTACCATAAAACCATACTTCCCGTCTAGTATCATTTTTCCGGCTTCCGAACCAAGCCGGCTTGCAAATACACGATCATAGGGGCAGGGACTTCCGCCTCTCTGCATATGCCCTGGCACCGTCACCCGCACCTCACGGCCTGTCCGCTTCTGAATCTCAGCTGCCACTTCATATGACACGGAAGGATAGGCGGAATTCTCCTTTTTCTTCTTATACTCCTTCTTAGATAGCTTGGCATCCTGCTTAGAGATCGCTCCCTCTGCCACTGCGATGATGGTAAAACGGCTACCATTGCGATCTCTCTCCTCGATCTTATCCACTACTTTATCAATATCATACGGAATCTCAGGTATCAAGATGATATCCGCACCGCTGGCCATACCCGCATTCAGCGTCAGCCACCCCACCTTATGTCCCATCACTTCCACGATAAACACCCGCCCATGAGAAGCCGCAGTGGTATGGATACAGTCAATGGCATCTGTAGCAATATTCACTGCACTCTGGAAACCAAAAGTCATGTCCGTTCCCCACAGATCGTTATCAATGGTCTTGGGCAGAGTCACCACATTCAAGCCTTCCTGTCTAAGCAGATTGGCCGTCTTGTGGGTGCCATTACCGCCCAGAATCACCAGACAATCCAGCTGCAACTTATAATAGGTCTGCTTCATGGCCTCCACCTTATCCAGACCATTCTCATCCGGCTCCCGAATGGTCTTAAATGGAGTCCTTGATGTGCCTAAGATCGTTCCTCCTTTGGTCAGGATGCCTGAAAAATCCAAGCTGGTCAACATACAGAATTTACTGTAGATCAGCCCTTTGTATCCGTCAAGGAAACCGTAAATCTCTACTTTCTCATCACTGTTTGTCAAGGTCTTGACCACACCTCTCATGGCTGCATTCAAAGCCTGACAATCGCCGCCACTGGTCAACATACCGATTCTCTTCATACCTGTTCCTCCATTCTCCTGTTAAACTCTTACTTATCATTATAATCCATTCTGCCCAATCCCACAACTTAGATTTGAAAAATTTTAAATTTTTCTTCTGTGGGGGGTTGCCAAAAAGAGAAAAGTGCTATAAAATAGTTGTGTTGCAAATATTTTTGCAAAAATTTGGAGATGTACCCAAGTGGTTGAAGGGTCCGCACTCGAAATGCGGTAGGTCGGTCTCCGGCGCGAGGGTTCAAATCCCTCCATCTCCGTAAGGGGCTGTCGCATCAGTGATTTGGTGTGCGACAGCCCCACCTTTTTTCAAAAATATCCTTTACAGAGTAGCGGTTCAGCTTCATA
Source organism: Acetatifactor sp. (assembly GCA_045540075.1). Taxonomy (GTDB): domain Bacteria; phylum Bacillota; class Clostridia; order Lachnospirales; family Lachnospiraceae; genus Acetatifactor. Next base: position 7,588 of record JAZQGM010000021.1, read on the forward strand.
ATACGAACCTTATGTACCACCTCACCTTCTGAGGTGCTGATCTGAATTTTGTACTCATCCGGCATGTTCCGGCTGCACTGTAACTGCAATACAGCAGCACTGGGAAGTTTCACCTTCATGGTGTTGCCTTCCACCTCACTATGCTCCAGTGCTATGGGCAGCTCATACTCTGCCATGCGCTTTGGCATGCCAGAATCCTGCTTCGTCTAACATTCAAAGTGATAGCGTTCCTGTTCGTCCTCGCTTTTTACAGAGAAATGACCATCGGAAACCCTCTTTTCCAATTCCTCGTTATTTTTCAGATGATGCTCCTCGTTGGAAAGCACCACCTTATCCTCCATGCTGTAATCCGTGCCATACATTTCATTTACCATGGGAATCATCTGTTGCCTGCAATCAATTAACATCGTCGCAAATACATTTGCAAAAATTTGCTCCATTACTTTGACACCTTTCTAAGTATTTAGAAGGGGAAATAAAAATGCCCCTCTATTACCTAATAGGCATTAAGGAGCACTTTTGTCACAAATAATTTATTAGTTTATAAATTTTTAAGAATCACAGAGCATTTTGCATGTACCTTGCCGTATTTTTTAAAGGCCTGGAACACACTCCAAGCCTTTGTTATTATCTTAACCTTTCAAATTTTATATACTATTCAGCCAATTCTTCCCTGATTGCAGATATGTATTGTTCAAGATTATATTCCTCTGACTGAGTATTTGCCGCATATGTCTGCTGCTCAGAGGATGTTTCAGGGTGTATCATTCCTTTGATTTGTACAACACCATCTGTGACTGGTACTAAAGTCGCCGGTGACATAAATGCCCCGTGCTCATTTAAGAAAAATATATATTCCTCCCCTACTGCCACAGGATCCACTCCTTCTAAAACATAAATAGCGTCCTCTGTCTCACCACCTAACTCTAAATATGAAGTGGTAGTCTCTTTAGTAACTACTCCTTTTATTGCCTCTAAAACTTCCACTGTCACATCTTTATAATACTCTCGATATACTTGTCCATCCGGGGTTGGCACTTCGTGAAGAAGTGTTCCACTAATACTTTTTACCTTACCATACACAATTGTAGTAGACGCTTCTATTGCTTCCTCGAATGTATATGCTTTCCAACATGCATAATCTGTTACAACCGGTTTTTCTACATTTTGCTTTTCATCGAAGACTTCTTTTTCCCCGAAAATCTTAGGCATTATATAAAGAGCCAAGGCTGCACCAACTCCTACTAAAAGAATACAAACAGCAATTATATTTTTTGTTTTTTTCATATTTCATTATCCTTCCTGATTACCAATAATATATCATCATATATGAAGCAGTATCATATTCTTGAAAAGTGTGATTAACATCTCCAAAATCAGTGAGCGGATTCATTACATTATTTAAACATGTTGCACTCCAGCATGGACCTGGTCCCTCACTTTTTTCATGACAATGTGCTATGCCTAACGCATGTCCTAACTCATGCATAACTACTGTTTGAACATCATATGCATCAGTAGCACCATTTGTAGACCAGTTTGCATCAACATCAATATAAACTATTACCGATTCAATTTCCTCTTGACCAAGTTCTGGATTAATCTGACACTTGCCAACCCATTCTCCAAGGGGATAACCATACTTTACTTCATTAGGTGTAAGCTCTGTTATTAAATGCATCGTTACAATTGAATTACCTTCAGGATCTTTTACAGAATTCCATTTATTCATTGCTGCAAGTACAGCATTTCGCTCTGCAGTATCAAAATAGCATTTAAAATAGATATCTTTTGGTGTATCATACCACTTTCTGCCAAGATTTAATAATGGTGTTGTTGTATTTGCATATGTATATATTGGCAGAAATAAAACTATTAAGATAACTAACGACATTAAAAATAATTTATACTTTTTTAGCTTCATAGACTTTTCCTCTCTACACATCATTGTTTAAAGTGTATCTTTTAAAACGCACATAGCCTGTCATAAATATGTGTACAACCTATGTGCATAGAAAATATATTTGTTTTTCGGCATTCCCCTCACCTCACTTTATTATTTAGAAATAGGCGTTTGCGAAACGCCGCAAGCCTTGATTTTTAAGGCTTTTTTCTTTGCTAAAATAAAACAACTCCTCACTGGTTTGTGGTATAATAGAGTTGACTAGAAACTATAAACCATCCACCAAGAAAGGAGTTATTCTGAT
>JAZQGM010000022.1:0-3091 GCA_045540075.1 Acetatifactor sp.
AGAGTACGATGTCGAAGAAGGTTATGCTGAAGAAGACTATATTGAAGAGGATTATATTGAAGAGGATTATATTGAAGGGGATTATATTGAAGGGGATTATACAGGAGAAGATTATGATGAGGAGACTATGCCGGAGGATGACGTGCAGGGAGAGTATGAGCCGGAGCCGGTGTTTTGGGTAGGACAAGATACCTATGAGGGGGAGGAACAAAGGGAAGAAGACTTGGAAGAGTGGTTGTATGAAGATACAGATTCCTCCGTGATTGTGGTGCCCGGGAACAAGCGTAACAAAAACGCAGGCAGGGGGCGTCGTAAGTTTGGACTCATGGATGGTGTTATGATACTTACCGGTGCGGCTGCATTGGTCATTGCTTTGATCGCAGGAGTCAGATATGCTAATGAAAGAGTGATTGACAAGCAGGTAGAGAGCTTTGTAGCCGTAGGAAGTCAACTTGCTGATGTGAAACTGCCGGGGCAGGCAGGTCTGCTTGCTGTGGCAGATGAGGAAGCGGCAAAAAAGGCAGCAGCAGAAGCCCTTGCAAAACAGGAGCAGGAGAAAAAAGAGCAAGAGGAAGAAAAGAATAAGGAATATAACGAACAGGATTATAAAAACATGGTCACTGTGGCATTGACCATGTCTTCTATCCAGAAGGATTTAAAGATTAAATTTGTGAACAAGAATACAAATAAGCTTATATCTAATGTGCCATTTGAAGTGACGGTAACGGATCCGAATGGCAAAACTACTATTTGGAAAGATGATGACATGGACGGTATTATCTATCAGACAAAGCTGACTTCGGGTAGTTATAAAGTAGCAGGTGTAGAATTCACAAACAAAAAATACAAGGATTATTATGTGCCTACTACAGCCAAAAGTGTAGAGGTCAAGGAAGATATTGAGTATAAGAAGGTGGATGTCAAGAATGAGATCAAGACAGAAGCCGAGGTCAACGTGACCAAAGAAGACACGAAGAAGAATGAGACCCAGGTGGAGGAGAAGCTGGACAATACGGTTGATTGGGTTGAGAGTACCACGAAACCGATGAGCTTTAAAGAAGTAGACAAAACTGTGATCGTAAATCCCCTGACGGTAGCTTATACACGAAGTTTTCAGCGACTGGCTCAGGTGACAGCGCCTACTTACAGTATCAGTGAAGAGAGTAAGGATCTGCATACAGGTGAGACCTTTACTCTAAAAGCCAATGTAGCAGGGGTCAATCTGACACAGATTGTCTGGAGCAGTAGTAATTCGGATATTGTCAAAGTGGTTCCTGTAGAAGGGAAGGAAACGGAGGCAGTGGTAACTGCCTTAGGAGCAGGCACAGCTACGGTTTCTTATACAATTAGCGGAAGCAGTGTCAGCGGAGGAGACCCGATTACGAATAAAGGTGCTTCTTGTACAGTGACTGTGACAGCACTTGGAAAAGGTGCAGTGGTAGCAGATAAAACACAGATTACTGTTGTGAAACAAAAAAATGTAACTGCAAAAGCCACTGCAACAGGCTTCACAGAAGGTAAAGAATTAGTATATCAAGCACTTTCCGACAAGCCGGAAGTGGCTACTGTAACTTGTGATGCCCAGGGTAATCTTGTGATCACCGGTGTGGCAAACGGGGAAGCGCAGATTACAGTCAGTGTGAATTACAAAGGTGTTGCAGAACAAAATGCAGCGACCACTTTGGCAACTGCCGTAATAAAAGTAATGGTAGTGGATCTGCCGGTTCTGACATTTGAGAAGACTGCAGCAACAGCATATATCAACACACCGTTGGTGCTCAAAGCGACACTTACCAATGCACCGGAGGATGCTGTGCTCACAGCACAATCTTCCGATGTGAATGTGGCAACAGTGGCTGTGAAGGGAAAAGAAATTACTGTCACCGGTCTTATGATGGGAAGTACTACCGTAACAGCCAAGTATATGTTGAACGATCAGGAAATTAAAGCTGTCTGCACCGTAACTGTGAAGCAGGATCCCAAGTTGGACAAGGCTACCAGACTGAAAGATTTTAACGATAACCTGATTTACGTGCAGGAGGATGGTGTTTACAGAGAAGCGGTATATGCCGACTACTATACAGCCGAAAAGTTCTATGTAAAAGGCGATGTGTCCTACACCGGTTGGCAGACCATAGATGGTAAGGTTTATTACTTTGATGGGGCAGGCAAAAAGGTTATCGGTGCCCAGATCATTCAAGGCGCCCAATATAACTTTGACGAAAATGGTGTGTTGTACACCGGCTCCGGTGTCAGAGGTATCGACGTATCCAAGTGGAATGGTAATATCAATTGGCAAGCAGTGAAGAATTCCGGTATTGAATATGTGATCATTCGCTGCGGATACAGAGGTTCTTCCCAGGGTATGCTGATAGAGGATCCTAAGTATCTAAGCAACATTAAGGGAGCTACAGAGGCAGGGCTGAAAGTGGGAGTATATTTCTTTACACAGGCCATCAGTGAGGCGGAAGCAGTGGAAGAAGCTTCTATGGTCCTGGAGCAGGTAAAGAACTATAAGATCACCTACCCCATCTTCCTGGATGTGGAGGCCAGCGGCGGCCGTGCAGACGGCATAGACAAGGATACCAGAACAGCAGTGTGTAAAGCCTTCTGCCAGACCATCCAGTCTGCAGGTTATACGGCAGGTATTTATGCCAATAAGACGTGGCTGGAGACCAAGATGAATGCCGGCGCCTTGAGTGGTTATAAGATCTGGTTGGCACAGTATGCAGCTGCGCCTACCTATGGTGGAAGGTACGATATGTGGCAGTATCAGGCTACCGGTAAGGTCAGCGGGATCAGCGGGGATGTGGATATGAACTGGAGTTATCTGGGGTATTAGTGGATAAAGTAGATCAGTATAAATTCTCTACCATAGACAGGTTGAATAATTATATCCAAAATGAAAGACCGTTTGAACCGGATCTCAGAAAGAGGGGAATTGAACTTGTATAGAACAGATAAGTATAATGTGGAACTGGTTTTTAATACGGAAAATCGTTTATATGTATTTGATAATCAATCAGTAACCGGAAAGACCAGACTATGTAAAGAAATAAGAGAACACCAGAAATATGGCGAGCCATTGGCT
>JAZQGM010000023.1:0-3538 GCA_045540075.1 Acetatifactor sp.
GGAGTATGTGAGAAAAATCGGTGGAAAGTACATCTTCCTGACCAATAATTCTTCAAAAAGTGTGGATAAGTACATGGAAAAGCTGGGGCGTCTGGGGATAGAGACCACACCGGATGATTTTCTCACATCCACCAATGCCACTGTTTTGTACTTGAAAAAGCAAAAATATCATAAGATTTATGCATTTGGTACGACCTCCTTCAAAGAACAGTTAAAGCAAGCAGATTTACCCATAACAGACTGTCTGGAAGAGGATATTGATTGTCTGTGTATGGGCTTTGACACGGAACTGACTTTTCAGAAGTTAGAAGATGCCTGTATCCTGCTGGGCAGAGGGGTAGATTACATTGCGACCAATCCTGACTGGGTGTGCCCTACCTGGTATGGTTATGTACCGGATTGTGGGTCCGTCAGCCAGATGCTTTATAATGCTACCAAGCGTAATCCCAAATTTATTGGTAAGCCGGAACCTACTATGGCGCTGTTGGCCATGGAGAAGACCGGGTTTGGACCTGAGAAGACAGTAGTAATGGGGGATCGGCTTTATACAGATATTGCCTGTGGTGTCAATGCGGGCATCAGCTCCATCTTTGTGCTCAGTGGCGAGGGAAGCTTGGAAGATGTGGAGCAGAGCGATGTAAAGCCGGAATATATCTATGAAAACATTAGAAAAGTATATCAAGATCTGATGTAGCCCGCGCCCATTCGGGCGCAGCTCTGCTCAGCATCTTTCGCTCATAAGCGGGCGCTCCCTCAGAGACAATAAATGGATGAATTGTTACAAAAATATTACAGATATTTGAAAATAATGGAAAAATTAATTGACAGTTGGGAGGAAAAAATGTACAATTAAAATGTTGCGGATTGTCTTGGAGAAGCATGCAAGGGAGGATGGTAAAATGATTGATATTACCAAGATAGATGAGAATTTTCTGGTAAAGACAAAGGTTGAAAGAGACGATTTATGTTATTATGATACAGAAACTGCACCTTTTAAGATTTATGGGGTAGAGAAGGAAAATGGGAAGTTCCGCAGGCTGCCAGAGGCGGTTGCAGCTAAGGTGAATGATGGCGTCTATGGACTACATACGAATACAGCAGGGGGGCGTGTGCGTTTTGTGACGGACAGTCCTTTTGTGGCAATCCATGCAGCCATAGAAGGAATTCCTAATTTTAACCATATGCCCATCACGGGTGTTGCAGGTCTGGATCTGTATGCAAGAGAAGAGGGCGTAGAGAAGTATATTGGATCCTTTATACCGCCTTATGGTATGGAGGGTGGCTATGAGAGTATTCTTCACTTTACGGACAAGAAGGAGCGGATTGTTACAGTGAATTTCCCGCTTTACAGCAGTTTGACTAAGTTATACATAGGATTGCAGGAGGGAGCTTCGTTGAAAGAGGCACCTGCTTATACATATGAGAAGCCGGTTGTGAGCTACGGATCCTCCATTACCCAGGGGGGCTGTGCGGCGAGACCGGGCAATTGTTATCAGCATTTTCTTACCAGAGAACTTAATTGTGATCATTGGAATCTGGGATTTTCCGGAAGTGCAAGGGCAGAGGATACGATCATAGATTGGATCAAGCAGCTTGATATGAGTGTGTTTCTTTATGACTATGATCATAATGCACCCAATGTGGAGCATTTACAGGCTACCCATGAGAAAATGTTTAGGGCTGTCAGAGAAGCGCAGCCTAATCTGCCGATCATCATTATGTCCAGGCCCAAGTATTATCTGAATGATGATGATAAAAAACGTCTGGAGATTATACGTACGACATATGAGAATGCCATTGCTGCCGGTGATCAAAATGTATATTTTCTTGATGGCCCGACATTGATGGCAGATATCAAAGATAATGGTACGGTGGATAATTGTCATCCCACGGACAGTGGGTTTGCCAGCATGGCAAGGGCAATTGCGCCGATTCTGGGGAAACTTTTATCAAAAGATTGATCCAAAAGATACAAGTTTGACACAAGCATCCACGATAATATAATCAAGAGGCAGGGGACGCGCAAGGTATCCGGCTACAGGGAAGATGAAGGAGTATTTTCATGACACGCGCAGAGTACATAAGAAAAACGCAATATAACCGCAGGAAAAAAAGGACTTTACGAATTGTTAAACGAATAGCTGTAGGGCTGGGGTGCCTGGTGCTTACTTTTTTGGTATGCTGTGGATGTATTTTTGTGTGGGATACCTTTTGGGGAAGAGAAGAAGGAAGCGGCAATAGCTTTCTGGCAGCCAATGCGGCACAGAATTCCGATACAGTGGTAGAAATGCATACTGAGCCGGAAGGTTCAGGAGTGCAGAATGTGGTACTTGATGGAGAGGGTGGATTGACAGAAGCTACGCAGGAGAAGGGCGAAGATGAGGATTCTGTGAATGAACCCAAGGCGCCTACGGTAGTGGTGGATGCCGGGCATGGCGGCAATGACGGTGGTACTTTTTCGGGCAAGATCATAGAGAAGGATATCACTCTTGCGGTGGCAAAGAAGATGCAGAAGCTGTTGGAAGAGCAGGAGATCAATGTGATCATGACCAGAGAGACCGATGAGTATATGGATCTTGAGGAGCGGACACAGATCTCCAATGAAAACGATACGGATTTATTTATCAGTGTGCACTGTAACTACTATGAGGGTGGCTCTGAGGTTAAGGGAATCGAGTGTTATTATGCGGAAGACGATGAGATCAGTGAAGAAGTGGCTTGGACCATCATGAAGAGCATTGATGGAATATCCGGTCTTAGAAATCGTGGAGCCAAGGAAGAAGATTACTTTGTGACAGAATTTAATGATGCTCCCGCAGTGCTGGTGGAGATGGGCTTTTTGTCCAACCCCACCGAATGTAAGAACCTGGCTGATAGTGATTATCAGCAAAGTCTTGCGAAAGAGCTGGTAGAGGGTATCATCAAAAGTCTGGAGATGCTTACGCAAGAAGATTGAATACTTCCCCGATAGGTCCCTGGATCACCAGGTCGGCAAACCCGTCCCTGGGGGTCGGGGACTTATTTATTACCACCAGTTTATCGCCGGTAAAGTAATCAATTAGCCCGGCGGCAGGGTATACAGCCAGAGAAGTCCCGCCAATGATCAGCATATCGGCGTGGGCAATATAGGAGACTGCGGCATTCAAAGTCTTCTGATCCAGCCCTTCTTCATACAGTACCACGTCAGGTTTTACCGGGCCGCCACAGTTTGTGCATCGGGGGACATCGGTACCGTCCTTGATATGGTATACATCATGAAACGTATGACAATCTTCACAGTAATTGCGCAGCACCGAGCCATGCAGCTCCAGCACTGCCCTACTGCCGGCTGCCTGGTGCAGACCGTCAATATTCTGGGTGATCACCGCCCGGACCTTCCCTCTGGCTTCCAATTCTGCCAGCTTTTTGTGGGCGTTATTGGGAACCGCATCCGGATAGATCATCTTATCCTTGTAAAAACGGTAGAACTCCTTGGGATTGGCCCGGTAGAAGCTGTGGCTTACAATGGTTTCCGGCGGGTAAGCGTACTGCATGTGGT